>NZ_DASSVG010000524.1:0-9181 GCF_035706265.1 Ramlibacter sp.
GGGGAGGACATGACGCTGTTCGCCCGCTATTCCCCCGCCGCCTGGCCGGGGCGGGAGCCGGGCAGCCGCAGCGTTTCGGACGCGACCACGCAGGCGCTGCGCAACGACCCCGCCGCCGGCACTTTCGTCGCGGTCTCCGCGGTGGACGGGCGGCAGCGCACCATGAGCTACCAGCGGCTCGACCACTATCCTTTCTACGTCTTCGTCGGCCGCGAGACGCACGAACTGCTCGCGCCCTGGCGCAGCGAGGCCGCCACCGCCGCGGCCCTGCTCCTGCTGTTCACGCTGACCACGGGCCTCTATTCCTGGACCCACCACCGGCGTGCGAAGGCGCAGGTCGCAGCGCGCACGGCGAAGGAGAAGACCCAGCAGCTGCAGCGCGAGCGCCTGCAGACGATCCTCGACTCGGCGCCGGTGGGCATCGCGTTCTCGGTGGCCGGGCGGCTGCAGTTCGGCAACCCCGCGGCGGTCGGAATGTTCGGCGACCACGCCGGCAGCGACGCCGGCGCCTACTACGCCGATCCGGCCCAGAGGGCGGAGATCGAACGGGAGCTGGCGAGGGGCCGCATGCTGACGCGCGAGGTGCGCATGCTCGATCGGCACCGGCGCGTGCGCGAGATGCTGGCGACCTATGTGCCGGCCACGCTGAACGAGCAGGCGGGCGTGCTGTCATGGCTGATCGACATCACCGAGCGCAAGCGCGACGAGGAGCGCATCCGGCAGGCGACCCGGGCCAAGAGCGAGTTCCTGGCCAACATGAGCCACGAGATCCGCACCCCGCTGAACGCGATCCTCGGGCTCGCGCACCTGCTGCGGCGCGACGCCGCCACGCCGCGCGAGGCGCAGCGTCTGCAGCAGGTCCAGGACGCCGGCGAGCACCTGCTGGCGCTGGTCAACGACGTGCTGGACTTGTCCAAGATCGAGGCCCGCCGGCTCGAGCTCGAATGCGTCGAATTCGGCATCGCGGGCGTGCTGCGCGAGGCGGTGGCCGTGATCGGGCCGCAGGCCCAGGCCAAGGGGCTGCGCCTCGTGACGCAGTGCGACGCCGTGACGGGCCGCGTCCGCGGCGACCCGACGCGGCTGCGGCAGGCCTTGCTGAACTACCTGAGCAACGCGGTGAAGTTCACCCCGCGCGGCCGCGTGACGCTGCGCTGCCGGGTGCAGGAGGAAACGGCGGACCACCTGCGCCTGCGCTTCGAGGTGCAGGACAGCGGGATCGGCATCGCCGCCGAACGCATCCCGTCGCTGTTCCGCCCCTTCGAACAGCTCGATGCTTCCGCTGCGCGCACGAGCGGCGGCACCGGGCTCGGGCTCGCGATCACGCGCCACCTGGCCGAGATGATGGGCGGCACCGTGGGCGTCGAGAGCGCGCCGGGCGAAGGCAGCCTGTTCTGGTTCACGGCCTGCCTGGCCAGGGTCGCGGGCACGCCGTGCGAGGACAGCGCGCCCGCGGCGGACGATGCGGCGGCGGCCCTGCGCCAGCGCCATGCTGGCGCGCGCGTGCTGCTGGCCGAAGACAACGCGATCGGCGCCGAGGTGGCGACGGACCTGCTGCACGAAGCCGGCTTGCAGGTGGAATGGGCCCGCGACGGCGCCGACGCGGTGACGATGGTGCGCAACCGCGATTACGCCCTGGTGCTGATGGACATGCAGATGCCCGGGATCGACGGCCTGCAGGCCGCGCGCGCGATCCGGCGCCTGCCCGGCCGGGCCCTGCTGCCCATCGTGGCCCTCACCGCCAACGCTTTCGCCGAGGACCGCCGGCGCTGCCTCGAGGCGGGCATGAACGACTTCCTGGCCAAGCCCGTCCAGCCCGAAGAACTCTATCGGGTGCTCGCCCGGTGGCTCGATGCGGCCCCCGCAGCGCCTCGCCGGGAGCGCGAGGCGCCGTGGGCCGCCCTGCACGTGCAGGACGATGCGTCCGAGGCCGACCTGCGCTTCGCGCGCATCGCGGCGCTGCCCGGCATGGACGCCGAGCGCGTGCGCGAGTTCGCGTCCCGCCGCGCCAAGTACGTCCGGCTGTTCGGGCAATTGCTCGCTCAATGCGAGGCGCAACTGCCCGTCCTGCGGGCCTGCCTGGCCGGCGGCGACGCCGCGCAGGCGCGCGGCAGCGCGCACTCGCTCAAGGGCGCGGCGGCACTGCTCGGCGCGCAGGCCCTGGCCCACGCGGCCGCCAGCGTGGAAGAGGCGCTCCGCAACGACGCGGGCGAGCACGCGCTGGCCCGCGCGCTCGACGCCCTGCAGGCGGCCCTGCGCCCCCTGCGCCGCGCGGCCACCGCGGCGCCTATCCCATCGACCGAGGAGAGCGATCCATGCACACCCTGAGCACCGCCCCCGTGCACCTCATCGTCGCGGACGACCACACACTCACCCGGGCGGGGTTGGTCCTTCTGCTCGAACAGATCGAAAACGTGGAGGTGGTGGGGGAGGCCGCGAATGGCGAGGACCTGGTGCGGCAGGCCGAGGCGCTGGAGCCGGACCTCGTCTTCACCGATATCGGGATGCCGCGCCTCGACGGGCTCGACGCGATCCGCCGGCTGGCGGTGACACGGCCCGGCGTGCGTTGCGTCGTGGTCTCCATGCACGAGACGGCTGCGATGGTGCGGCGCGCGGCGCAGGCGGGCGCGGCCGGCTACGTGCTGAAGAACGCGTCGGCGCGGGAGCTCGAAGTGGCGATCCGCGAAGTGCTGCGGCGCGGCGCCTACTTCAGCCCCGCCGTCGCCACGCTGCTGCTCGCGCCCTCGGAGCCCGGCCCCGGCGACCTGCTCACCGAACGCCAGGTGGAAATCCTCAGGCTGGTCGCGCATGGCCGCTCGTCCAAGGAGATCGCGAATGTGCTGCAGCTGAGCCCGAAGACGGTCGACGTCCACCGTTCGCGCATCATGGACCGGCTGGAGGCCCGCGACGTCGCGAGCCTCACGCGCTATGCGATTCGGACCGGCCTGCTTCCGGGCTGAAGCGTCGCGCCGCCGTCCGCGCTTGCGGCCCCCGCGGGGCCGGCCTGGCCGCAGAATGAAAGCTCCCGCGGCGGCGCCGCGCCTTCCGCACCGACGCGTCCATGACCGATCCACATCCCGAATGGGCGGCCTGCATCGGCCGCTTCCAGCTGTTCCACGACGCGCAGCTCGCGCTGATCCGCGAGGGCCTGGCACTGGCGCCGCGCTGCGCCGTGCTGATCGGCTCGGCCTTCCAGGCCCGCTCGCCGCGCAATCCCTTCACCTTCCAGGAACGGGTCGAGACGATCCGCCTGGCCTTGAGCGAGGCCGAGCGCGCGCGGGTGGACTTCCTCGCCATCCGCGACGTCTTCGACGAGCAGCGCTGGGTCCGCCAGGTGCGCACCGCCATGGCGAAGCTGACCGGCTCGGACCGCACGCGGGTGGTGCTGGTGGGCCACCGCAAGGATCCCACCACCGAATACCTGCACGACTTCCCGGGATGGGCGCTGCACGACATCGGCCGCCAGGGCGAGATCCACGGCAAGGCGCTGCGCGCGGCGCTGTTCGGCGGCGCCTGGCTCGAAGCCTCGCTGGCGGCCATCGCCGACCAGGTTCCGGCGAGCACGGCGGAATTCCTGCGCGCCTGGGCGCAGCTGCCCTTCCTGCACAAGCTGCGCGAGGAGTGGGCCGAGCTGGCGCAGGAGCACGACAAGTGGGCCGGCGCGCCGTATCCGCCGGTGTTCGTGACGGTCGACGCGGTGGTGCGCATCGCCGACCAGGTGCTGCTGATCCGGCGCGGCCGCGCGCCGGGCAAGGGACTGCTCGCGATGCCGGGCGGCTTCATCGAACAGCGCGAGACGGCCTGGCAGTCGGCGCTGCGCGAGCTGGCGGAGGAGACGGGCTTCGAGCTGCTGCCCTCGGAGATGGAGCACGCGCTGCAGGCCATGCGCGTGTTCGACCATCCCGACCGCAGCCAGCGCGGCCGCGTGATCACGCACGCCTTCTACTTCGACCTGGGCGCGCGCATGCTGCCCGAGATCGCCGGCAGCGACGATGCGGCCGAGGCCCGCTGGGTGCCGATCGCGCAGCTGCCCGCGCTGGAAGAGCAGTTCCACGACGACCACTTCCACATCCTCGATGCCTTCCTGGGCATCACGAAGGACGTCTAGCGCGACATGAGCGAGATGCTCAAAGGCCAGGGGTGTTCGCCGGGCACGGCGTCGGCCGCCAGCTCGAAGCGGAAGCGCAGGTGCAGGCTTTCGCGCCACAGGCCCCGGCCGGCGGCCTGGCGCGCAGCCATCGCGCCGGCGCCGCCCACTTGCAGCGTGCCGTCGAGGCCCTGGATCTCGGCGCTGCGCACGGGGCCGTCCTGGCGCTCGAACACCAGCACGTAGCCTTCCTGGGCATTGCTCTGCACCGTCACTTCCAGCGGCACGGCCGGTTCGACGTAGCCGCGGGCAATGTCGGCCGGCGAGATGGTGAGCGAGGAGGGCGGGGCCACGCGGATGCTGGCGTGCCGCAGGATGGTGGCGCGCACGTTCAGGGTGGCGCTGGCGGAAGGCGCACCGCCCTGCGCACAGGCCAGGGACGCCAGGCCCAGGGCTGCTGCTCCTGCGATCCACTTGCCTGCACGGAGGGCCTGCCTGCCCGACTCGGTTCTCTTCGTCACCCAGTCAGGTTAGGTGCGCACCTCCTGCGCCGCAGTGGCAATATGGAGCGCGATCCGTAGGTCGATGGCCTACGCCCCGTGCCGCTGTTACAAGCGGCTCACGTCACCGGCGCCGGATTGAACAGCACCAGCTGGTTGTGCAGCTTCCACTGTTCGGCCCAGGTCTTCCTGCGCCCGCTCGCGACATCGAGCATCAGGCGGAACAGCTCCCAACCCACTTCCTCGATCGTCGCCTTGCCTTCGGCGATGGCGCCGGCATTGACGTCCATCAAATCGTGCCAGCGCCGGGCGAGATCGCTGCGCGTCGCGACCTTGATCACGGGCACTTCCGCCAGGCCGTAGGGCGTACCGCGGCCGGTGGTGAACACGTGCAGGTTCATGCCGGCGGCGAGCTGCAGCGTGCCGCAGATGAAATCGCTGGCCGGGGTGGCGGCGTAGACCAGGCCCTTCTGGCCCTGGAGCTTCTCGCCCGGCGGCACGACGGCCGCGATCGGCGCCGAGCCCGACTTCACGATCGAGCCCATCGCCTTCTCGACGATGTTGGACAGGCCGCCCTTCTTGTTGCCCGGCGTGGTGTTGGCGCTGCGGTCCACGCTGCCGCGCTTCAGGTACTCGTCGTACCAGCCCAGCTCGCGCACGATGGCCTGCGCCACTTCGGGCGTGGCGGCACGGGCCGTGAGCTGCGCCACGCCGTCGCGCACCTCGGTGTTCTCCGAGAACATGATGGTGGCGCCGGCGCGCACCAGCAGGTCGGCGCAGAAGCCGACCGCGGGATTGGCGGTGACGCCGGAGAAGGCATCGCTGCCGCCGCACTGCACGCCCACCACCAGCTCGCTGGCCGGCACCGTCTCGCGCCGGCGCGCATTCAGCCGCCGCAGGTGGACCTCGGCCTGGCGCAGGATGGATTCGACCATGGACATGAAGCCGACGTGGCCCTCGTCCTGCAGGCACACCACGTCCAGGCCTTCCGCTTCGTCGCGGGCCTCGGCGATCGGGATGGTGCCGGGCGGCATCAGGCGCTCGGGCTGCAGCTTCTCGCAGCCCAGGCTCACCACCATCACCTCGCCGCCGAAGTTCGGATTCAGGCTGATGTTGCGCAGCGTGCGGATCGGGATCACCGCGTCGGGCGCGTCGATCGCCACGCCGCAGCCGTAGCCGTGTTCGAGCGCCACCACACCGTCGACATTGGGGTACTTCGGCAGCAGCTCGGCGCGGATGCGTTCGATGGCGAAGCGGGTGACGCCGGCGACGCACTGCACGCTCTGCGTGATCGCCAGCAGGTTGCGCGTGCCCACCGAGCCGTCGGCGTTGCGGTAGCCCTCGAAGGTGTAGCCCTCCAGCGGCTCCATGGCACGCGGGCGCGCCGTGGCCATGGGCAGGTCCACCAGGCTGCGCGCCTCGGGCATGCGCAGCAGGCGCTCGTGCACCCAGCTGCCGGCGGGGATATCGCGGTCGGCGTAGCCGATCGTGACGTCGTAGCGGCGCACGGCGCTGCCGACCGGCAGGTCCACCAGCGCCACCTTGTGGCCTTGCGGCACCTTTTCCTTCAGCGTGAGCCCCGAGGCGAAGACGGTGCCGGCGGGCAGGCCGCCGTCATTGGCCACGATGCCGACGTTGTCGGCTTCGTGCATGGTGATGTAGAGGGGCTGGCTCATGGAGAGGGAGCGTTCAGCGCACCAGCGCCGGCTTCTTCGGATCGAACTTCCACCCCGGCACCAGGAACTGCATCGCGACCGCATCGTCGCGCGCGCCCAGCCCGTGCTGCTGGTAGAGGGCGTTGGCCTTCTGCAGCTCCGCCTCGTCGATCTCGATGCCGAGGCCGGGCTTCTCCGGCACCTGCACGTAGCCGCCTTCGATCTTCAGCGGCTGCTTCGTCAGGCGCTGCCCGTCCTGCCAGATCCAATGCGTGTCGATCGCCGTCACCTTGCCCGGCGCGGCGGCGCCGACGTGGGTGAACATGGCCAGCGAGATGTCGAAGTGGTTGTTGGAGTGCGAGCCCCAGGTGAGGCCCCAGTCCCGGCAGGTCTGCGCCACGCGCACCGAGCCGGCCATCGTCCAGAAGTGCGGATCGGCCAGCGGGATGTCGACCGATTGCAGCGCCAGGGAATGGGCCATCTGGCGCCAGTCCGTGGCGACCATGTTGGTCGCCGTCGGCAGCCCGGTGGCGCGGCGGAATTCCGCCATCACCTCGCGGCCGGAGAAACCTTCCTCCGCGCCGCACGGGTCTTCCGCATAGGCGACCACGCCCCGCATCTTGTGCCCGAGCCGGATCGCGTCCTTCAGCAGCCAGCCGCCATTCGGGTCCAGCGTGACGCGCGCTGCGGGGAAGCGCTCGTGCAGCGCCGTCACGGCCTCGACTTCCGCGTCGCCGGCCAGCACGCCGCCCTTCAGCTTGAAGTCCTGGAAGCCGTAGCGCTCCTGCGCCGCTTCGGCCAGGCGCACCACCGCTTCGGGCGTGAGCGCCTCCTCGTGGCGCAGGCGCAGCCAGTCGTCCTGCGCTTCGGGTTCGCTGGCGTAGGGCAGGGTGGTCTTGCGGCGATCGCCGACGAAGAACAGGTAACCGAGCATCTGCACCGCCTCGCGCTGCTGCCCTTCGCCGAGCAGCGCCGCGACCGGCACGCCGAGGTGCTGGCCTTGCAGGTCGAGCAGCGCGGATTCGACCGCCGTCACGGCATGGATGGTGGTGCGCAGGTCGAAGGTCTGGTTGCCGCGGCCGCCGGCGTCGCGGTCCGCGAACTTCGTGCGCATCGCGTTCAGGATCGCCTGCAGGTTGCCGATGGCCTGGCCTTCGACCAGCGCGCGGGCGTCTTCCAGCGTCTGGCGGATCTTCTCGCCGCCGGGGACTTCGCCGAGCCCGGTGTGGCCGGCGTTGTCCGTCAGCAGGAGGATGTTGCGCGTGAAAAAGGGCGCGTGCGCGCCCGACAGGTTCAGCAGCATGCCGTCCCGGCCGGCGACCGGGACCACACGCATGGTCTTGACGACCGGAGTGCTCATGCTCAATCCGCCGTGATCTTGCGCGCTTCGATCAGCTGTTTCCACTTCGCGTATTCCGCCGCCTGGAACTTCGCGAACTGCTCCGGCGTGTTGGCCACGATCTCGAAGCCTTGCGCCAGCAGCTTTTCCTTCACGGCCGGATCGTTCACGGATTCGGCGATCGCCGCGTGCAGCTTCTGCTTGACGTCCGCCGGCAGGCCCTTCGGCGCCGCCACCGCCTGCCAGGACTGCACCTCGGCGCCCTTGATGCCCTGTTCGTCCAGCGTGGCCACGTCCGGCAGCAGCGGCGAGCGCTTGGCCGAGGAGATGCCCAGCGCGCGCACCTTGCCGGCCTTGATGTGCTGGATGATGCTGTTGATGTTCACGAACGCGGCATCGACCTGCGCGCCGAGCAGGTCGTTGATGGCCGGGCCGCCGCCCTTGTACGGGATGTGCAGGCCCTGGGTGCCGGTCTGCTGCCAGAACAGTTCGGCCGAGAGGTGGTCCGACGAGCCGTTGCCGGAGGAGGCGAAGCTCAGCTTGCCCGGGGTCTTCTTCAGGCCGCCCAGCAGGTCGGCGACCGTCTTGTAGGGCGAGCTGGCCGGCACCACCAGCACGTTGGGCGCCTGCACGATCACCGTGACCGGGTCGAAGTCCTTCAGCGCGTCGTACTGCACCGCCTTGATCAGGTGGGGCGCGATCACGAACGGGCCGAGGGAGGACACGAACAGCGTGTAGCCGTCCGGTGCTGCGCGCTTGACGAAGGCGGCGCCGATGGTGCCCGTCGCGCCCGGCTTGTTGTCGATGATCCAGGTGCCGCCCAGCTTCTCGGGCAGCTTCTGCGCCAGGATGCGCGCGATGGCGTCGGTGGAGCCGCCCGGCGGGAAGGGCACCACCATCGTGACGGTCTTCTCCGGCCACGCGGCGAACGCCGACACGGCGGCCGCGGCCAGGGCCAGGCCCATCAGGGTCTTCTTGATCATGCAGTCTCTCTCCTTGGGTAAAAACGCTTGCTTCTTACTGCGGACCCAGCTTGCGGATCAGCGCGGCAAGTTCTTCCACTTCCTGCGGCTTCAGGTCCGACAGCGGCGGGCGCACCGGGCCCGCGCTCTTGCCGACGATGGTGGCGCCGGCCTTGACGATGGTCACGGCGTAGCCTTCGCCCTTGTTGCGGATGGCAAGGTAGGGCAGGAAGAATTCGTCGATCAGGCGGCCGGTGGTGGGGGTGTCGCCGGCCCAGTAGGCGTTGTAGAACTCCATCGCCGTGCGCGGGATGAAGTTGAAGATCGCCGAGGAATAGGTGGGCACGCCCAGGGCCTTGTAGGCGTGGGCATAGACCTCGTGGGTCGGCATGCCGCCGATCATGGCGAAGCGGTCGCCCAGCTTCTGGCGGATCGACACCATGCGCTCGACCTCGCCGGTGCCGTCCTTGAAGCCGATCAGGTTGGGGCAGCGCTCGGCCAGCTTGAGCAGCGATTCGGCGCTCAGCTTGGTGGCGCCGCGGTTGTAGACGATCACGCCGATCTTCACGCTCCTGCAGACGGCTTCGACGTGGCGGACCAGGCCGTCCTGCGTGGCTTCGGTCAGGTAGTGCGGCAGCAGC
>NZ_DASSVG010000525.1:0-2770 GCF_035706265.1 Ramlibacter sp.
GAGAAGATCGCGCAGGAGCGGGTGGAAGGAAGGGTGGGGGAATTCGTGAAGCCGAAAAGCTGAAAGTCAAAATCGGGGTCAGAGCCCGAAATCGAAATCGGGGTCAGAGCCCGAAACCAAGAAGAGGCGTAAATCGGGCTCTGACCCCGATTTCGATTTCTGACCCCGATTTCGAACTCTGTCGCAACGCGCATTGCGGTTCGCGGGGTCCTTCGGTACAGTCCGCCCAGGAGGAGGACACTTTGATTAATCGCATGACGTCGGGCCTTATCGGCGCGGCAGCCGTTGCTGCACTGCTTCTGCCGCTTTCCGCCGCAGCACAGGACCGGGCCACGCTGGCCACGGCGCTGGCCATTTCCTACGTGCCGTCGCGAGCCGCGGTGGACTTCGGCTGGTTCAAGGCCGAGGGCCTGGACCTCGACATCAAGGTGATCGTGGGCGGCAACGACGCCATCCAGGGCCTGGCGAGCGGCACGCTGGAGTTCGGCGAGTCCTCGCATGCCCAGTTCCTCGCCGCGGCCTCGAAGGACCTGCCGATCGTGGCGATCGGCCTGAACTCCTACGGCTTCCTCGGCAAGCTGATCGCCGCGCCCAAGCACGCGAAGCTCTCCAGGCTGGAGGACTTCAAGGGCAAGCGCATCGGCATCCAGGTGGGCACCGGCGTGCACACCGTGTTCCTCATGGCGCTGGAGCGCAACCACCTGAACCCGGCCGATTTCACCATCACCAACATCCGGGTGAACGACATGCCGGCCGCGATGCAGTCCGACACCTTCGACGCGGTGCTCGCCTGGGAGCCGGCGGCGCTGCGCATCGTGCAGTCGGGGCGCGGCAAGGAGGTGATCAGCGCCTCGAAGTTCGAGGACCTCGCCGACGTCACCTATCCGTTCATGATCCTCACCACCGAGAAGATGATCCGCGAGCGGCCGCAGACCGTGCAGCGCTACCTGAACGGCTTCCTGCGCGGCCAGCGCTTCCTGATGCAGGACCACAAGGGCGCCGTGGCGGTCTACCGCAAGTACCTGCCGCCGCAGGTCGCGGAGAAGATGAGCGACGCCGAGCTCGAGGCGCAGATCTACGCCGCTTCCCGCTTCGACCGCCTGGCGCCGAACGAGCGCGACCTGAACGACCTGAAGCGCACGGCGGAATTCCTGGTTCGCGAAAAGAAGCTGCAGAAGGCGCCGAACCTCGACACGGCGACGAACTTCACGTTCGCCCGCAAAGCCGCCGCGCGCGCCAACTGAGCCGAGCAAGCCCGTGAACGCAGCCCTGCGTGGCGCGGCGGCCGCGCTGGCGCCCTTCGCGGTGATCCTCGTCCTGTGGCAGCTGGCGGCGAAGTTCGCCGGGCTGCCGCCTTCGCTCTTCCCGCCGCTCGAGTCGATCTTCGCCGCGCTGCTGAAGATGCTGTCCGACGGCAGCCTGGCGGCGGACCTCGCCGGCACCTTCCGGCGCCTGTTCGAGAGCGTGCTGGTCGGCGCCGTCATCGGCACGCTGTTCGGCACCATGATGGGCTACTTCAAGTGGATCGAGCGCGCCTCGGTGGCGCCGATGAACTTCCTGCTCTCGATTCCGGGCACGGCGCTCTTCCCGCTGACCCTCATCTGGTTCGGCCTGAGCGAGATGGCGATCATCTCCATCCTCATCTACGAGGTGGCCCTGACCGTGACGGTGATGACCTGGACCGGCGTGAAGAGCATCGACCTGTCGCTGATCCGCGCCGGGCGGGTGTTCGGCGCGCGCGGCGCTGGCATGCTGTGGCGCGTGCTGATCCCGGCGGCGCTGCCCTCCATCATCGGCGGCTACCGCCTGGCGTTCTCGCGCGCCTGGCGCATCCTGATCATCGCGGAGATGCTGGTGTCGGTGGCCGCGGGCCTGGGCTACCGGCTCTACTACGCCCGGGAGTATTTCCATTTCGAGCTGGTCTACGCCGGGCTGCTGGTGGTCGGCCTGTCGGGCCTGCTGATCGAGCGCGTGCTGCTGCGCACGCTCGAGAAGGCCACGGTCAACCGCTGGGGCACCGTGCGGGAGCTGGCGTGAGCGGCGAGCTGAAGGTCACCGGGCTGGCCAAGCGCTTTGCCGTGCGCCACGGCTGGCGGTGCAGCACCGAGCTGACGGTGTTCGAGGCGCTCGGCCTCACGGTGCGCGCGGGCGAGTTCGTCAGCGTCATCGGTCCCTCGGGCTGCGGCAAGTCGACCCTGCTGGCGATCGCCGCCGGGCTGGAAGAGCCGAGCGCGGGCACGGTCGCGGTGGACGGCAAGCCGGTGCGCGGCCCGGGCCTCGACCGCGGCGTGGTGTTCCAGGAATTCGCCCTGTTTCCCTGGCTGACCGTGCGCGACAACGTCGCCTTCGGCCTGAAGTCCATGGGCATGAAGAAGGACGAGCGCCTGCGGCGCGCCGGAAAATACGTGGATCTCGTCGGCCTGTCGGCCTTCGCGCATTACTATCCCAACCGCCTCTCGGGCGGCATGCGCCAGCGGGTCGGCCTGGGACGGGCGCTCGCCGTCGAGCCCGCCGTGCTGCTGATGGACGAGCCCTTCGGCGCCCTCCACGCGCTGACGCGCGAGAACATGCAGAACGCGCTCGGCGAGATCTGGCAGGAGACGCACAAGACGGTGCTGTTCATCACCCACGACATCGAGGAGGCGGTGTTCCTCTCGGACCGCGTGCTGGTGCTGAACGGGCGGCCCTCGCGCATCGTGCTGGAGCTGCCCATTGCCCTGCCGCGCCCGCGCCACCGCCACGCCAAGGATTTCCAGGCGCTGGTCGAGCG
>NZ_DASSVG010000527.1:0-11754 GCF_035706265.1 Ramlibacter sp.
AGTGCGGCCGTGCAGGCCGAAGCGCCCGGGCTCACCAAGGTGCTGGGCGGGATCTCGCCCATCGATCCGGCCTTCATCCAGAACCTGGCGGGCCAGGGCGTGCTGGAGGCGGTGGATGCGGTGGCCGTGCATGGCTTCCCGCTGGACTGGAACCACTGGCAGATCCACATCTGGCCCGAGCGCATCGCCGAGATCGAGGCCGTGACGCACCTGCCGGTGTGGGTGACGGAAGTGGGCGTCTCCACCTTCGGCGCCGAGGAAGTGCAGGAGTTCGGCCTGAAGCGCACCGCCGAACTGCTGCGCGGCCGCGTGCAGCGCGTCCACTGGTACTCGCTCTACGACCTGCCCAAGGCCTGGCCCGCGACCACGCGCCACCGCGAGGCGGAGGGCTCGAGCTACTACCGGCACTACTACATGGGGCTGCTGCGCGAGGACGGCTCGCCCAAGCTCGCCGCGCGGCATTTCGCCGAGTACACGCCGGAATTCGGCATCTGCCAGTGGTTCCACTACGAGGACCATCGGCTGGAGGAAGCGGTGCGCTGGCTCAAGAAACTGGGCGTGAAGAAGCTGCGCACGGGCCTGTCCTGGGCCGACAGCTACCGTCCCGATGCCGACGCGTGGTTCGACCGGCAGATGCTGCTGCTGGAGGACTTCGACGTCACGGTCACCTTCTGCTTCACGCCCGAGCACCGCGGCATCCAGCCGCACCACACGAGCGCGCCGCAGGTGCCGCAGGAATTCGCGGAGTTCTGCGGCCGCATGGTGCGGCGCTATGCGGCCGGCAACACCACGCCGGTGGAGCAGGAGCGCCGGCTGGCCGCGGTGGCGTGACGACCACCTTCTCGATCGTGCGGCACGCCGCGCACGACTGGCTCGGACGCGGCTTCGCCGGGCGGCAGCCCGACGTCTCGCTCAATGCACAGGGCCGCGAAGAGGCCGGGGCCCTGGTGCGTCGCCTGCAGGGCGTGCCGCTCGACGCGATCTACTGCAGCCCGCAGCCGCGCACGCAGCAGACGGCCGCCCCGCTCGCCGCGCAGCGCGGCCTGGAGATCCGCGTGGAAGCCGCCTTCGACGAGGTGGACCTCGGCGAGTGGCAGGGGCGCACGTTCGACGAAGTCCGCGACCAGGAGGCCTGGAAGCATTGGCTGGCCCACCGCGGCAGCGCCCAGCCGCCCGGCGGCGAGCCCTTCGCCGAGGTGGCGCGGCGCGCGAGCGCGGGCCTGCGGCGGCTGGCGGAATTGCATCCGCAGCAGCATGTGCTGGTCGTCTCGCACGGGGACGTGATCAAGGCCATGGTCGCGACGGTGCTGGGGCTGTCGCTCGACAACCTGGAGTCGTTCGACATCGCGCCGTGTTCGATCAGCGTGATCGCGATGGGCAGGGAGTGGGCGCAGGTTCGGCTGTTGAATTCGGTGGGGGCGGCTTGACGGTATGGGGTGCGCGTTCCAGGTAGGCTGGTGCTGAGCGCGCGTCAGCGCCGAAGCCCAGCGATGCGCGAGCGCCGCGAAGCGCTGGGCTTCCGGCGCGCTTCGCGCGCGGTCAGCGCCAGCATACGAATTCGCCATTGCCGCCCGCAAGGCAATGCCTCTCACACCGCCGCTATCGCCCGCCTCCGATACCCCGCCGCCACCGCGCGCAGCGCGGCGGCGAGCTGGTCGACGACCGCTCCCCAATGCCCCGCCCGCGGCTGCCGGAACAGCCGCATCGTCGGATACCATGGCGTGTCTTCGCGCCCTTCCATCCAGCGCCAGTCCGCCTCGTGCTTCAACAGGACCCACGTCGGCCGGCCGAGGGCGGCCGAGAGATGCGCCGGCATGCCGTCGACGCAGATCACCAGGTCGAGCGCGCACATCGCCGCGGCCGCGCGTTCGATGGCTGTCGTGCGCGGCGACAGGCGCTCGACGCCGAACCGCTGCAGCAGCGGATCCTGCGCCGCCTCGCCCTGCTGCAGGGAAAAGAACTGCACGTCTTTCAAGGCGAGCACGGGGGCCAGCGCCGCCAGCGGCACGGTGCGCGACGCATCCCAGTCGCTGGTCGCCCACACGAGGCCGACGCGCAGCCGGCCCTCGTCGGGCAGCTCCAGCGACGCATCGCGCGGCAGTTGCCGGTGCAGGTGCGGATACGGCCCCGGCAAACGGGCCAGGTTCATGCGCAGCGCGTACGCCAGTTCCATCACCTCGATGTCGACATCGTGCGGCGGCAGCGGATCGTCGGTCCAGTAGTTGCGCACCTCGCCCAGCCCGGGCGCGTCGCGCAGCAGTGCCACCAGGTGCGGCTGCACCAGGAAGTGCACGTGCGCGGCCTGCAGCAGCGGCACGAAGCGCATGAACTGCAGCGTGTCGCCCAGGCCGTGCTCGCAGCGCACCAGCACCGAGCGACCCGCCGGCGGGGTGCCGTCCCAGCGGAGCTGCTGCGGTGCCCGCACGAAGCCGGCGACGCGTTGCGCGTCGCGGCGCGGCAGTTCGATGCGGTCGGTGGCCCGCCAGGCGGCTTCCCAGTCGCCGCGCCGCATGGCGGCGAGCCAGTCCGCGCCGACGCTGTCGGTAGCGGCTTCGCTCAAGCGGCCAGCACCGCCCGGCGCCCGCCCGCGTTGCGCGCGACGCGGCGCGTGGAGGGCTTGACGTTGGCGGCGTCGTGGGTGGCGGCGGCGCGCGTGAGCAGCTTGTCGAAGTAGGTGATGGTCTTCTTCAGGCCCTCGGAGAGCTGCACCGTCGGCTCCCAGTTCAGCTTCTCCTGGGCCACCGTGATGTCGGGACGGCGCCGCACCGGGTCGTCCACCGGCAGCTCGGCGAACACGATCTTCGATTTCGACCCGGTGAGTTCGATCACGCGCCTGGCCAGCGAGAGGATGGTGAACTCGCCCGGATTGCCGAGGTTGATCGGTCCCGGGAAGGGCCCTTCCTGCGCCATGAGGCGCACGAAGCCTTCCACCAGGTCGTCCACGTAGCAGAAGCTGCGCGTCTGCTGCCCCTTGCCGTAGACCGTGATCGGCTGGCCCTTGAGCGCCTGCACGATGAAGTTGGAAACCACCCGGCCGTCGTTGGGGTGCATGCGCGGGCCGTAGGTGTTGAAGATGCGGCAGACGCGGATGTCCACGTTGTACTGCCGGTGGTAGTCGAAGAAGAGCGTCTCGGCGCAGCGCTTGCCTTCGTCGTAGCAGCTGCGCGGGCCGATCGGGTTCACGTTGCCCCAGTAGCCCTCGGGCTGCGGGTGGTAGGCCGGGTCGCCGTAGACCTCGCTGGTCGAGGCCTGCATGATGCGCGCCCGCGTGCGCTTGGCCAGGCCCAGCATGTTGATGGCGCCGATCACGCTGGTCTTGGTGGTCTGCACCGGGTCGTGCTGGTAGTGCACGGGCGAGGCCGGGCAGGCCAGGTTGTAGATCTCGTCGACTTCCACGTACAGGGGCAGCGTGACGTCGTGGCGCACCAGTTCGAAGCGGGGATGGTCGAGCAGGTGCTCGATGTTGTCCTTGGTGCCGGTGAAGAAGTTGTCGGCACAGATCACGTGGTGGCCTTGCGCGACGAGCCGGTCGCACAGGTGGCTGCCGAGGAAGCCGGCGCCCCCCATGACGAGAACGGTGCTGCGGCCGTTGTACTTGCGCATTTCTTTTCCCTGTCGTGATGAATTTTCTCGAACCGAAGGGTGTTCGCGATTCGGAGTTCGTTATACGCAAAGCCAGGCAACTCGTGGGCGCGCGCACCTCGGCGCTGGTGCATCTCTGCGTAGGACGAAGCCGTAAAATGCGTACTGAAGAGAGGTCGCGCCCCGGCGGCCTTTTTCTTTGCCGAGTTTTTCCGGGGCCATGTAGAGGAACACCATGTACAAAAACCTCGTCGCGATTGCGCTCGCGGCACTCACGTTTTCCCTCCCCGTCCATTCGCAGAAGAACGAGCCGCTGAAGGTCGGCTTCCTCTATGTCGCGCCGGTCACCGATGCCGGCTGGGTGCACCAGCACGAGGCCGCGCGCCAGGCCGTGCAGGCCGCCTTCGACGGCCGCGTGAAGACTTCCTACGTGGAGAACGTGGCCGAAGGCCCCGACGCCGAACGCGTGCTGCGCGACCTGGTCGCGCAGGGCCACAAGCTGATCTTCACGCCCAGCTTCGGCTACATGGAGCCCACGCTCAAGGTGGCGAAGGACCATCCCGAGGTGAAGTTCGAATCGATCACCGGCTACAAGACCGCGCCCAACGTCGCGGCCGCGAACGCGCGCTACTACGAGGGCCGCTATCTCTCGGGCATCGCGGCCGGCCGCATGACGAAGAGCAACGTCACCGGCTACGTCGCCGGCTTCCCCATTCCCGAGGTGCTGCAGGGCATCAACGCCTTCACGCTGGGCCTGCGCTCCGTGAACCCGCAGGCGCAGGTGAAGGTGGTGTGGCTCAACACCTGGTTCGATCCGGGCAAGGAGCGCGATGCCGCGATGGCGCTGATGGACCAGGGCGCCGACGTGCTGTCCTTCCACAGCGCATCCACCGCGGTGATGGCCGCGGCGCAGGAGCGCGGCAAGCTCGCGATCGCCTACCACTCCGACATGCGCAAGGTGGCGCCGCAGGCGCAGGTGCTCGCGGTGACGCACCAGTGGAGCGACTACTACAAGCGCCGCACCCAGGCCGTCCTCGACGGGAGCTGGAAGCCGGTCAACGTCTGGGGCGGCGTGAAGGAAGGCATGATCCGCGTCGGCTGGTTCGGGCCCAGGGTCCCCAAGGCCGTGCAGGACGAAGTGCTGGCGCGCCAGAACGACATCGCCGCCGGGCGGCTGAAGCCCTTCACGGGCCCGATCGCCGACAACGAGGGCAAGCTGGTGCTCGCCAAGGGCCAGGCGATGACGGATCCGCAGATCCTCGAAATGAACTTCCTCGTGGCGGGCGTGCAGGGCAAGATCGCAAAATAGCGCGATGCAGGCATTTCGCGCAGCGCTCCTTTCCTTCGACGACGACGGCACCGCCCGCTACGAGCCCGACGGCCTGCTGGTCGTCGGCCCCGATGCGGCCGGCCGCAAGGTGATCCGCGCCGCCGGCGCCTACGCGGTGCTGGCGGCCGACCATGCCGGCGTCGCCGTCACCGAGCTGCCGGGGCGCATCCTCGCGCCGGGCTTCCTCGACCTGCACGTGCACTTTCCGCAGACGGACGTGATCGGCTCGCCGGCTTCGGGCCTGCTGCCCTGGCTGGAGGACTACACCTTCCCGCACGAGGCGCGCTTCGCCGACCACGCGCATGCGATCGCCATGGCGGACGTGTTCCTCGACGAGCTGCTGCGCAACGGCGTCACGACGGCGCTCACCTTCTGCACCTCGCATCCGCACTCGGTCGACGCGCTGCTGGAGGAAAGCGAGCGGCGCGGCCTGCGCATGATCGCCGGCAAGGTGCTGCAGGACCGGCACTCGCCCGACGGCGTGCGCGACGAGACCGAGCAGTCCCTGGTCGACACCGAGGCGCTGATCCGGCGCTGGCACGGCCGCGGCCGCCTGGGCTACGCGATCACGCCGCGCTTCGCGCCGAGCTGCTCCGAGGCGCAGCTGCGCGGCGCCGGCGAACTCGCCGCGCAGCATGGCGACGTGTGGATCCAGTCGCACGTGGCGGAGAACGAGGACGAGGTGCGCTGGGTGCGCGAGCTGTTCCCGCGCTCGCGCAGCTATCTCTCCGTGTACCAGGAATTCGGGCTGCTGCGCGAGCGCGCCGTCTACGCGCACTGCATCCACATCGACGACACCGACCGCGCGCTGCTGCGCGACACCGGTGCCGCCGCGGCCGTGAGCCCCACCAGCAACCTGTTCCTGGGCAGCGGCTTCTTCGACTACGAAGGCGCGCGCCGCGTCGGCTTCCGCCACGGGCTGGCGAGCGACGTAGGCGGCGGCACCAGCTTCAGCCCCTTCCACACCATGCTTGCCGCCTACTACGTGGGCCGCGAAGGCAGGACCAAGCCGGGCGTGAGCCTCGCGCCGGAGAACCTGTGGTGGCAGCACACGGCCGGCGCCGCCCAGGCCCTGGGCCTGGAAGGCGTGGTCGGCAACCTGCGCCCCGGCTGCGAGGCGGATTTCGTGGTGCTCGATCCGCAGGCCACGCCGCTGCTGGCGCGCCGCACGCAGCATGCGCGCAATCTCGGCGAACTGCTGTTCGCGCTGATCGTGCTGGGGGACGACCGGGTGGTGGAGCGGGTGTATGTGGATGGCGCGCCAGCGAAGGCTGGCGCGGATTCGTAGGCTGGTGCTGGAGCGATAGCGAAAGCCCAGCGCTCCGCTGCGCTCGCGCATCGCTGGGCTTCGGCTTCGCGCTCAGCGCCAGCCTACGGGATCCGCATCGCAGGGCTTCGGCTTCGCTCTCAGCGCCAGCCTACAATCTCCCCAGGAGTCCCCATGAGCATCAAGAGCGACAAGTGGATCCGCCGGATGGCGGAACAGCATGGCCTGATCGATCCGTTCGAGCCGGGGCAGGTGCGCGAGGTGGAAGGCCGGCGCGTGATCAGCTACGGCACCTCGAGCTACGGCTACGACATCCGCTGCGCGCCCGAATTCAAGGTCTTCACCAACATCCACAGCACGGTGGTGGACCCGAAGGCCTTCGACGAGAAGAGCTTCGTCGATTTCCACGGCGACTCCTGCATCATCCCGCCCAACAGCTTCGCGCTCGCGCGCACGCTGGAGTACTTCCGCATCCCGCGCAACGTGCTGACCATCTGCCTGGGCAAGAGCACCTACGCGCGCTGCGGCATCATCGTCAACGTCACGCCCTTCGAGCCGGAATGGGAAGGCTACGTGACGCTGGAGTTCTCCAACACCACACCGCTGCCGGCCAAGATCTACGCCGGCGAGGGCTGCGCGCAGGTCCTCTTCTTCGAGAGCGACGAGGAGTGCGCCGTGAGCTACAAGGACCGCGGCGGCAAGTACCAGGGCCAGCACGGCGTGACGCTGCCAAAGGCCTGATTCCCCCACTCACGTGGGCGCTCGCTTCGCTCGCCTCCACGGCCGAGCAGCTCCCGACCCTGTACGGTAGCCGCCGCGCAACACGCGTGTGCGGCGCTGCAGCGTGCGACCGGGTTCACCCCCAATGGGCTTGTGCCTGCATGCGGTCGGCGGATCATGGACGTCATGGCTTCGCTGCCGCGTGAAGAATTTGTCCTACACCATGTCGCGCTTGCCACGCTGGCGCGACGGCAGGCGGGGGCCTAGGATGAAATCCACCCGAGGAAGTCCGCCATGTCGACCCTGACGCATCCTGCAGCCGCTCCCGATTCCGCATCGCGCAGCCGCTGGTGGTGGATGCTCCTGGCGGGCGTGGCGATGGGGCAGTTGTTCGCGTTCTGGCTTCTTTGCAGCCACCAGGTGCGCAAGGCCGAAGCGCGCCACAACGAGTCGGTGATCCAGCAGATGGCGCTGGCGGATTGCCTGCAGTACATCCCCGGGTCCACCATCGCGAGCTGCTCGCCACGCACCCAGGCGAGCGCGCAGCCCGCGCAGCCGCAAGACCATCCCGCCGCCACCGGCGCCGTCCCGGTCAGTTTCAGCTATCGCTGAGGGTGCCATGAGCCGATTGCACATGGCCACCGGCGCAGCACGTGCCGGCGCTTCCGGCGCTTCGCTCGAGGCGTCCGACGAGGATCAGCCCGTCGATGCCAATCCCCGCTACTGCCCTACCGACCTGCTGGCGAGCTTCGCGCTGCTGATGGCGGGGCACGGCCGCTGCGTCCACACCGACATGATGCTGGGCGACCGCGAATATGCGATGTGGCAGCTCGCGTGCGCGCGGGCGATGGACGATCCGGAACTGGCCGCCATCGCAGCCCGCCTGTTCGCCTATTTCGACGATCCGCAGCACTCCGCGATGCCGGTGCTCGGGACGGCCTGATCGCTCAGTGGATGTCGAAGGTCGCGAGCTTGCGCGGCACGGCCACGTTCTTCAGCGTCGCGTACACCGGGACACCATCCTTGTACTGCGGATAGTCCTCCCCCCGGATCAGCGGGCGCAGGTAGGCCTTGCAGGGTTCGGTGATGCAGAAGCCGTCGTCGGTGATGTACTGGCGCGGCATGAACTTCTCCACGTTGGCCACTTCGGCCAGCGGCGCCATGCCGAAGCGGTAGCGGTAAGGCTTGTCGCTGATGCGCTCGATGGTGGGCATCACGGCGTTGTGGCCCGCCAGCGCGAGTTCGACAGCGGCCGCGCCCACCTCGTAGGCATGGCGCGCATCGGTGGTCGAGGCGATGTGGCGCGCGGCGCGCTGCAGGTAGTCGGCCACCGCCCAGTGGAACTTGTGGCCGAGCCCGTGCCGGATCATCCGCGCTACCACCGGGGCCGCGCCCCCCAGCTGTTCGTGGCCGAAGGCGTCGCGCGGGCCCTGCTGGGCGAGGAAGCGGCCGTCCGCGTGGTGCGCGCCCTCGGAGACGACCACGGTGCAGAAGCCGTACCGCGCCACCAGCTCCTCCACCCGCGCCAGGAATTTCTCCTCCTCGAACGGGATCTCGGGGAACAGCACGACCACGGGCACGCCCTGGTCCTCGATCAGGCCGCCGGCCGCCGCGATCCAGCCGGCGTGGCGCCCCATCACCTCCAGCACGAACACCTTGGTGGAGGTGCGCGCCATCGAGCGCACGTCCAGCGATGCCTCCAGCGCCGAGATCGCCACGTACTTGGCCACCGAGCCGAAACCGGGGCTGCAGTCGGTGAGCGGCAGGTCGTTGTCCACCGTCTTGGGCACGTGGATCGCCTGGATCGGGTAGCCCATGGCCTCGGCGAGCTGGCTCACCTTGAGGCAGGTGTCGGCCGAATCGCCGCCGCCGTTGTAGAAGAAGAACCCGATGTCGTGCGCCGCGAACACCTCGATCAGGCGCTGGTACTCGCGCCGGTTGCCCTCCACCGACTTGAGCTTGTAGCGGCAGGAACCGAAGGCGCCGCCGGGCGTGTTGCGCAGGCGCGCGATGGCCGCGGGCGACTCCTTGCCGGTGTCGATCAGGTCCTCCGTGAGCGCCCCGATGATGCCGTCGCGCCCGGCGAAGACCTTGCCGATGCGGTCGCGGTGGGCGCGCGCCGTCTCGATGACGCCGCAGGCCGATGCGTTGATGACGGCGGTGACCCCGCCGGACTGCGCGTAGAAGGCGTTCTTCCGGGCCATGGACCCGGATGATGGCGGCTTATGGGGCGCAGGGGAAGGGTGAAGAGCGGCTGAGCTGTCTACAACTCCGCGCCTTCGAGCAGGAAGCGCACGCGGCGGGCGCCCTGCCACTCGTCCGCCTCGAGCCGGAAGGCGATCTTCACCTTCGCCGGCAGCGGCTGCGTGTGGCCGAACCAGATCGCCTCCATGGGCTGGCCCTGGTGGCGGATCTTGAGCGCCAGGTGCTTCTCGCCCACCAGCCGCTGCGAGACGACCTCCACCTCTTCGCTGAACACAGGCGGCGCGAAGCCCTGGCCCCACACCTCGCCGTGCAGCGTGTCGACCAGGTCCGGCCGGCAGTATTCGCGCGCCAGCGGGCCGTCGGTGTGCAGCCGCCGCAGCAGCGTGGCGGCATCCAGCCACTCCTGCGCCACCTGGGCCAGCGCCTGCTCGAAGACCTCGAAGTGCTCCTCGGCGATCGAGCAGCCGGCGGCCATCGCATGGCCGCCGAAGCGCAGCAGCACGCCGGGATGGCGCTTGGCCACCAGGTCCAGCGCGTCGCGCAGGTGGAAGCCGGGGATGGAGCGGCCCGAGCCCTTGAGCTCGTGTTCGCGCCCGGGCGCCTGGCTGGCCGCGAACACGAAGGTGGGGCGGTGCAGCGTGTCCTTGATGCGCGAGGCGACGATGCCGACCACGCCCTCGTGGAAATCGGGATCGAACACGCAGATCGCCGGTGGCGGCTCCTCACCTTCCTCGAACAGCGCCTCGGCCAGCGCGATGGCCTGCTCGCGCATGTCGCCCTCGATCTCGCGCCGCTCGCGGTTGATGCCGTCCAGCGCCCGCGCCAGTTCGTCCGCCCGCGCCGCATCGTCGGTGAGCAGGCACTCGATGCCGATGGTCATGTCGGCCAGCCGCCCGGCCGCGTTGATGCGCGGCCCGAGCGCGAAGCCGAAGTCGAAGGTGGTCGCGGCCTCGGGCTTGCGGCCGGCCACCGTGAACAGGCTGGCCAGTCCGCAGGGCAGGGCGCCGGCGCGGATGCGGCGCAGCCCCTGCGCCACCAGGCGCCGGTTGTTGGCATCGAGCTTCACCACGTCGGCCACCGTGCCCAGCGCCACCAGCGGCAGCAGCGCATCGAGCTTGGGCTGCTGCGCAGCGTCGAACGCGCCGCGCGCGCGCAGTTCGGCCCGCAGCGCCAGCAGCACGTAGAACATCACGCCGACGCCGGCGATCGACTTGCTCTCGAAGCCGCAGCCCGGCTGGTTCGGGTTGACGATCAGCGCGTCCTGCGGCAGCACCGCGGCGGGCAGGTGGTGGTCGGTCACCAGCACCTGCAGGCCCAGCGCGCGCGCCGCGGCTACGCCCTCGATGCTGGCAATGCCGTTGTCCACCGTCAGCAGCACGTGGGCGCCGGTGGCGTGCACGCGCTTGGCGATGGCCGGCGTGAGGCCGTAGCCGTCGACCACCCGGTCCGGCACCAGGTAGGTGACGTCGCGCGCGCCCAGCAGGCGCAGCCCGCGCACGGCCACGGCACAGGCCGTGGCGCCGTCGCAGTCGTAGTCGGCCACGATGCAGATGCGCTGGCCGGCCGCGATGGCATCGGCCAGCAGCACCGCGGCATCTTCCGCGCCCTTCAGGCCCGCAGGCGGCAGCAGCCGCGCGAGCCCGTTGTCCAGCTCTTCGCGCGTGAGCACGCCGCGCGCCGCATAGAGGCGCGCCAGCAGCGGATGGATGCCGGCCTGCTCCAGCGACCAGGCAGCGCGGGGCGGGACGTCGCGCGGGATGATCTTCACAGGCCCTCCATCGCTTCGACCACCGTGGGGCCGCCGAACAGGCCGGCGAGACGGCGCCAGCCGCCGCCGCCGACCGAAGTCCAGGTGCGCGCGCCGGCCTCGCCGCACAGCGTGAGCCGCACGGTGCTGCCGCGATCGATTTCACCCAGCAGCCGGACGCCGTCGCGTGCATCGAGTTGCTGCCAGGCCTCGGCCCAGCCGTGCCAGTCGCCCAGCAGGGCCGCGTCGCGCAGGTAGGGCGTGACCTGCAGGCCGGTGGTCGAACGCAGTTCATGCCGGGGCGGCAGCGCGCCGGTGGCGCTGACCCAGTAGGAGTTGACCGGCAGCAGGCCGCCGCGCTCGCGCTCCTCGTTCAGCGGCAGGGTGTAGAGCAGCATCTGCATTTCCTGCTGCAGCCGGCGCAGGGGCCGCCCGGCCTCGCCGCCGGGCATCCAGGCGTCGTCGATGCGGTGGCCGATCACGCGGTCCAGCGAGGCGCTCGGCAGATCGCGGAAGAGGGCGCCGCGCGCCAGCCAGCGCATCGGCGCCTCGTACTCCAGCGCGATGCCGTCCTCCGCGAACCAGGGTTGCATGGCGGCCAGCAGCGCGCGCGAGTCGTCGCCATCGAGCTGCAGCTCCTGCGGGTGCGCCATGTCGATGTGGTCCTGGCCCACGCGCCAGTACGCCGGTGTGATCCAGGCCCAGCCCTCGGTGCCGGCCTCGCCGCCGGACTTCTGCACCTGCAGGGCGGCCAGCGGGATCAGGCCGTCGACCGGCTCCAGGCCCTGGGCGCGCGCCAGCACGCGCTCGTGCGGCGTGGAGAGGCTGCGCGGATCGCCCTCGTCGCTGGACTCGGGCACCAGCCGCCGCAGCAGCTTGTGGAAATTGGGAAGGGCCAGGCCC
>NZ_DASSVG010000528.1:0-5745 GCF_035706265.1 Ramlibacter sp.
CCGGGCGTGACCGTGACGTCCACGCTGTCGTCGCGCCGCTGCAGCTTGAAGGGCGTCGCCACGCCGGGCTTCAACGCGGCGACGGTCGACAGCAGCTCGGAGACGTTGGCGACGTCCTTGCCGCCCACCTGCACCACCACGTCGCCCGGCCGCACGCCGGCCTGGGCGGCGGGGCCGTTCTGCAGCACGCCGGTGATCAGCACGCCCTTCTTGGCCTTCACCCCGAAGGTCTCCATCAGCTCGGGGGAGAGATCCGCCGGTTCCACGCCGATCCAGCCGCGCGTCACCACGCCGTCCTTCACGATCCCTTCGAGCACCAGCTTGGCGGTGGAGACGGGGATGGCGAAGCCGATCCCCATGCTGCCGCCCGAGCGCGAGTAGATCGCCGTGTTGATGCCCATCAGGTTGCCGTTGACGTCCACCAGCGCGCCGCCCGAGTTGCCCGGATTGATGGCCGCATCGGTCTGGATGAAGTTCTCGAAGGTGTTGATGCCCAGCTGGTTGCGCCCCAGCGCGCTGACGATGCCGCTGGTGACCGTGAGGCCCACGCCGAAGGGGTTGCCGATGGCCAGCACCTGGTCGCCCACCTGCAGCGCATCCGAGTTGCCGAGCGTCATCACCGGCAGCCGGTCCAGGTTCACCTTCAGGATCGCGAGGTCGGTCTCGGGGTCGGTGCCGATCACCTTCGCGCGGCCCTTGCGGCTGTCGTTCAGCACCACCTCGATCTCGGTGGCGCCCTCGACCACGTGGTTGTTGGTGAGGATGAAGCCGTCCGCGCTGATGATGACGCCGCTGCCCAGGCCGCTTTGCGGCACCGCGCCCTGGTCGCCGAAGAAGAAGCGGAACCAGGGGTCGCTGGAAGAGGGCCGGTCCGCCTTGCTCGTATTGATGCTCACCACCGCCTGCGAGGCCTTCTGCGCCGCGGAGCGGAAGCTGCCGGCCGGCGGCGGCGCGCCGGGCAGCGTGGGCACCTCCTGCAGCGCGACGCCGGTGGACGCGCTCGTGACGGGGCGCCGGTTCACCCACTCGGGCTTCATCGTGATCACGACGAAGTACGCGGCCAGCAGGATGGTCACCGCCTGGGAGAAGACGAGCCAGTAACGTCGCATTTTCTCGGGCTTGCGGAAAACCCAAGTGTATGCGCGATGGGCGGCCCCGCTGCGCCGCTTACTGCAGCGCGAGCGAGGACGCCGCGGCGCGCTCGCGCTCGCGCCGGCGCCGCTGCCGCCGGCTCCAGCGCGCCTCCTCCACCGGCACCGGCTGGCCGCTGGCCGGATCCCGGGTGGCGGCGCGCGAGCGCATGGCGCGCGCCGCTTCGGCCAGGCGCTGCGCGTCGTCGAGCACGTCCTCGACTTCGGGATGGACGGGCGCCAGGTGCACCAGGCCGACACCCATGTCCACCCGCACGCGCACCGGGTCGCCGTTGCGGCCCGTCACCTCGATCGGGCGGCGCAGGCTGGCCGCCAGGCGCAGCCCCAGCCCGCGCAGCCAGCCGGGGCCGGGGATCGTCTCCACCAGCGCCACGAAGCAGCGGTCCCAGTAGCGGCCGACGGGGTTGACCACGCCCACCTGGCGCTGCAGGCGCGCCGCCACCGTCATCCACACCTCGTTCAGGCCGGCGGCGCCGACCTGGATCGCGATCCGGTCGGCATCGAAGATGGTCACCGCCACCAGCGCGCCCTCGCGCCGCGTGCGCCGCCGCCGCTGCTGCGACGCCACCAGGCGCTGCACCAGCGCGGCGCTGCTGTGCACCTTGGTGACGGGATCGACGGCCGGCACGCTGCCGCTCTCGCGCGTGCGCCAGGCCTGCCGCTCGCGCCGCCACAGCATGCGGCCGGTGAGCGCATTGGCGAGCGTCGCGCTCAGGGCCACGCCAGCCTGCGTGAGCGCCGGCCAGGCCGCCAGCTCCATCGCCAGCACGTACAGCCCCGCGAGGGCCGGCAGCGTCAGCATGCAGCCGAGCGCCATCGGCAGTGCCAGCCGGTCGCCGAAGGTCCAGGCGCGGAAGGTGAGCCAGCAGGTGAGGGCGCTGGCCGCGAGCGACAGCGCCGCCGCCGCGGGCAGCTGGTCCTCGACCGGCAGCCGCAGGACCGCCAGCGCGAGCAGCGGCACCGCGCAGGCCGAGCCGCGCAACAGGCCGGCCATCAGCCGGTCGCGCTGGCCGGCGGCGAGCCAGCCGTGGATCCAGAAGTTGGCCAGCGCGACGCACACCGGCCCGGCCAGCACCTGCAGCCAGTGCAGCCGCGGTGCGTGCGCCGGGGCGAGGCGGGGCAGCACGCCGCTGAGCACCAGCACCAGCAGGAACACGCTCAGGTGGTAGCCCACCGCCCGCAGCTTGGCCGCGCTCGGCTGCGCAACCAGATCCCCCGTGCGCGCCAGCGCCACCGCGCCGATCGCGCCCAGGGCCATGCACCACACCATCAGCGTCAGCGTGTCCATCGCGGCTCCAGGGGCAGGAGCGGCGATGTTCGCGCCGGCGCGCGCGCGGCGCCGTAGCAGAATGCGGGCTGATCCTTGTGACCTTTCCCCCATGACGCACCGGAGCGAACTGCTGCAAGCCTTCGACACCCTGCTGGCGCCCGAGCGCTTCCGGGACTACGGCCCCAACGGCCTGCAGGTGGAGGGCCGCGCGGAGGTGCGGCGCATCGTCTCGGGCGTCACCGCCAGCCGCGCGCTGATCGAGGCGGCCATCGCGCGCGAGGCCGACGCGATCTTCGTGCACCACGGCCTGTTCTGGCGCGGCCACGACGGCCGCATCACGGGCTGGATGAAGCAGCGTCTCGCGCTGCTGCTCGCGCACGACATCAACCTGTTCGCCTACCACCTGCCGCTCGACGCGCATCCCGAACTGGGCAACAACGCGCAGCTCGGAAAGCAGCTCGGGTTGCAGGCGACGGCGCGTTTCGGCGAGCAGGACCTGGGCTTCCTCGGCGAGCGCGCCGACGGTGCGGAGTTCGCCGACAGCGAGGCGCTGGCGCTCAACGTGCGCAAGGTGCTGGGCCGGCCCATCACCTGCGTCGCCGGGGCGAGTGGCCCGATCCGCCGCATCGCCTGGTGCACGGGCGGCGCCCAGTCGTATTTCGAGGCCGCCATCGCGGCCGGCGCGCAGGCCTTCCTCACCGGCGAGATCTCCGAGCCGCAGGCGCACTACGCGCGCGAGTGCGGCGTGGCCTTCCTCGCCTGCGGCCACCACGCCACCGAGCGCTATGGCGCGCCCGCGGTCGCCGCGCACGTCGCGCAGCAGCTCGGGCTCGAGCACGCGTTCGTCGACATCGAGAATCCGGCGTGAGCGCCGCACGTGGCCCGGCAGGCGGGAAGCCGGTGAAGCGAATCGCGATCACCCTGGGCGATCCAGCCGGCATCGGGCCGGAGATCATCGCCAAGGCGTTCACGCAGGCGCCGGAACTCACGCAGGGCTGCTTCGTCGCCGGCGACCTCGCCTGCCTGCGACGCGGCGCCGCCGCCGCCGCGGGCGAGCGGCCGCCGCTGCCGATCGCGCTGGTCGGCTCGGTGCAGGAGCTCGCGCAGGTGCCGCCGCGCTGCATCCCGCTGCTGCAGGTGGGTGCGCCGCTCGAAGCGCCGCCCCCCTGGGGGCAGGTGAACGAGGCGGCCGGGCGGCTGGCGGCCAACGCGGTGCTGTGGGCGGCGAGCGCGGCGCTGCGCGGCGAAGTGGCGGCGATCGTCACCGCGCCGCTGCACAAGGAAGCGCTGTCGGCGGCGGGGCTGCCCTATCCGGGCCACACCGAGCTGCTGCAGGCGGAGGCGGCGGCGCATGCCGGCGTGGCGCTGGAACGCATGCCGGTGCGCATGATGCTGGCCAACGACGAACTGCGCACGGTGCTGGTGAGCATCCACGTGGCGCTGCGCCAGGCGCTGGAGGCCGTCACCTTCGCCAACGTGCGCGAGACCCTGCGCATCACCGATGCGGCACTGGCGGCGATGCTGGGGCGGCGCCCGCGCATCGCGGTGGCGGGGCTCAATCCGCACGCGGGCGAGGGCGGGCTGTTCGGGCGCGAGGAGATCGAGGTGATCGCCCCGGCGCTGCAGGATGCGCGGGCGGCCGGCCTCGACGTGCACGGCCCGTTCGCGCCCGACACGGTGTTCATGCGGGCGCGCCGCGGCGAGTTCGACGTGGTGGTGGCGATGTACCACGACCAGGGCCTCATCCCGGTGAAGTACCTCGGGGTGGAGAAGGGCGTGAACGTGACCCTGGGCCTGCCGCTGGTGCGCACCAGCCCCGACCACGGAACCGCCTTCGACATCGCCGGCACGGGCCGGGCCGACGCCTCGAGCCTGGTCGAGGCGATCCGGATGGCGAAGCGGCTGGCCGGCGGGTAACCGGGGCCTTACGCCCGCACCCGCAGGCTGTCGCGGATCTCCCGCAGCAGCAGCACGTCCTCCGGCGGCGGCGCCGGTTCGGTCGCGGCGGCGGCGGCCGGCGGGCTCTCGAAGCGGCGGCGCAGGCGATTGACCTGCCGCACCATCAGGAAGATCACCCAGGCCAGGATCACGAAGTTCAGGGCCACGGTCAGGAAGTTGCCCCAGGCCAGCACCGGCACGCCGGCCTTCTTCAGGGCGTCCAGCGTGGTCGCCGTGCCGGGCGGGATGTCGCCCAGCACGATGAACAGGTTGGAGAAATCGAGCTTGCCGACGATGCGGCTCAGCATCGGCATGACCACGTCGCCGACCAGGGAGTCGACGATCTTGTTGAACGCGGCACCGATGATGACGCCGACCGCCAGGTCGATCACGTTGCCCCTGACCGCGAACTCGCGGAATTCCTGCAGCACCTTCATGGACGCTCCTCTGGTTGTGACGGTGCGGGAGTATGCGTCAGGCGGGCGCACGCTAGCGAGCCCTTCAGTCGTGCTGACACGCTCCGCTACAATCGCCGGTTGACCCTTAATCAGCAAAAGTTCCTCGAGGATCTTCAATGAGCAACTCCACGGTGGACGCCAGCAAACGGACGTGGCTGATCACGTCCAGCTGCGTCGGGGCGGTGGGCGCAGGTTTCGCTGCGGTGCCCTTCGTCAGCAGCTTCCAGCCCTCCGAACGCGCCAAGGCCGCCGGCGCCCCCGTCGAAGTCGACATCTCCGCGCTCCAGCCGGGTCAGAAAATGACCGTCGAATGGCGCGGCAAGCCGGTGTGGATCCTGCGCCGCACCCCGGCGCAGATCGCCGAACTGCCCAAGCTCGATCCGCAGCTGGCCGACCCGAAGTCCGAGCGCACGGCCTATCCCACGCCCGATTACGCGAAGAACGAGGTGCGCTCCATCAAGCCCGAGATCTTCGTCGCAATGGGCATCTGCACGCACCTCGGTTGCTCGCCCACCGACAAGTTCCAGCCCGGCGCGCAGCCCTCGCTGCCGGACGACTGGCAGGGCGGCTTCCTGTGCCCGTGCCACGGCTCCACCTTCGACCTCGCCGGCCGCGTGTTCAAGAACAAGCCGGCGCCGGACAACCTCGAAGTGCCGCCGCACATGTACCTGTCGGACACCCGCCTGCTGATCGGCGAAGACAAGAAGAGTGCCTGAAGCCATGGCTGCCGAATTCAAGGAAATCTCCCCCAACGCGAGCACGGGCGCCAAGGTCAACAACTGGCTCCAGAACCGCTTCCCGACCGCGTACGACGCGTACAAGGTCCACATGTCGGAGTACTACGCTCCGAAGAACTTCAACTTCTGGTACTTCTTCGGCTCGCTGGCGCTGCTGGTGCTGGTGATCCAGATCGTCACCGGCATCTTCC
>NZ_DASSVG010000529.1:0-18280 GCF_035706265.1 Ramlibacter sp.
CACCCGGGGCGAGCTGATGCACCTGGCCCTGATGTCCAGCGAAAACCGGGCTGCCCACGCCCTGGGCCGCACCTATCCCGGCGGGCTGGGGGCTTTCGTCGAGGCCATGAACCAGCGCGCCAGGCTGCTGGGCATGAACGACACCCGCTACGTCGAGCCGACCGGCCTGTCCAGCCGCGACCAGTCCAGCGCGCAGGACCTGGCGCGCCTGGTCGCCTTCGCCTCCAACGATCCGATGCTGCGCGAGTTCAGCACCACGCCCGAGCGGCAGGTGGAGGTGGGCAACCGCACGATGCAGTTCCACACCACCAACCGGCTGGTGAAGAACCCGGCCTGGGACATCGGCCTGCAGAAGACCGGCTACATCGCCGAAGCCGGCCAGTGCCTGGTGATGCAGGCCAAGGTGGCCGGCCGCAAGCTGATCATGGTGTTCCTCGATTCCGCAGGCAAACTCAGCCGCATCGGTGACGCCGAGCGCGTGCGCAAGTGGGTCGAGAACCACGCCCCCACCGGCGTGCCGCTGCCCTCGGGCAACACGCTGATCCGGCAGGTGAACGGCTAAGTACCGGAATACGGACTGCCGGACGCAAAGGGCGCAAAGGGTACGCAAAGGACGCAAAAGAAAACCCTCTGAGGTTTCTCTCTTTTTTGCGTCCTTTGCGTATCTTTCGCGCCCTTTGCGTCCGGTGGTTGGTCTTCTCAGGCCGCCATCCTCTGCGTCGGCGGCTTGTAGCCTAGCGCGGTGGAGATCTCCGCCGCCGTCGTCTGCAGCTTGCCCAGCCAGCTCTCGTCCAGCCGGTCCGCCGGGGCGGAGATCGAGAGCCCCGCCACCAGGCGCGCCTGGTCGTCGTAGATGCCGGCGGCCATGCAGCGCACGCCCAGTTCCAGCTCCTCGTTGTCGCGGGCGATGCCGTACTGGCGCGCCTTGGCCAGCTCGCGCTCCAGCACCGGCAATTGCGTGATGCTGTTCTTGGTGTGGCCGGCCAGCCCGGTGCGGGTGGCATAGGCGCGCACGCGCTGCGGATCGTCCGCGGCCAGGAACAGCTTGCCGGTGGAGGTGAGGTGCAGCGGCGCGCGGCCGCCGATCGCCCGCACCACCTGCATGCCCGAGCGCTCGCTGTAGGCGCGCTCGACATACACGATCTCGTCGCCCTGGCGCACGCTCAGGTTCACCGGCTGCTGGATCTGCCGGTGCAGCTCGCGCATGGGCACCAGCGCCGCGTCGCGCACGTTCAGCCGGGCCTTCACCAGGTTGCCCAGCTCCAGCAGGCGCATGCCCAGCCGGTAGCTGCCGGCCTCGGGCCGGTCGACGAAGCGGCCGGTGGCCAGGTCGTTGAGGATGCGGTGCGTGGTCGACGGGTGCAGGCCCGTCTTCTCGCTGATTTCCTTGAGGGAGATGGCTTCTTCCCGCGAGGCCAGGACGTCGATCAGCGCGAACATGCGCTCGATCACCTGGATGGTGGGCGTGGCGGGGCCCTGGGCGTCGGTTTTTCTCATGGAGGACTTGGAGTATGCCCCCGTATTTTATCTTGTGAAACCGCCCCGTTGTCTTCAGCGCGACTTGTCGCGTCGCAAAGCCTGTGCCGGTGGCGCCGGCCGCGACACGGCGGCCGGCTTCAGGTGGCCGTCGCCGCGCTTCCAGCTGCCTTCCACCAGCACTTCGTGCGGATGGAAGCGCGACTTGTAGTTCATCTTCGGGCTCTCCTCGATCCAGTAACCGAGGTAGACATGCGGCAGCTTCAGGCGCCGGGCCTGGTCCACCTGCCACAGCACGCTGTAGGTCCCGTAGCTGGCGTTCGGGTCCGGCTCGTAGAAGGTGTAGACCGCGGAAATGCCGTCGTTCAGCACGTCGAGGATGGACACCATGCGCAGCGGCCCGATGCCGCCATCGGGCTGCTTCTCGCGGAATTCCACCAGCCGCGAATTGACCCGGCTTTGCAGCAGGAACTGGGTGTACTGGTCGATGCTGTCGTGGTCCATGCCGCCGCCCGCGTGGCGGCCGGTCTGGTAGCGCAGGTACAGGTGGTAGTGCTCCGGCACGAAGCACAGCTTCAGCACCCGCGCCTGCAGGTTGGAATGCTGCGCCCAGGCGCGGCGCTGGCTGCGGCTCAGATGGAAGTGCTCCGCCAGCACGCGCAGCGGCACGCAGGCGCGGCAGCCGTCGCAGTAGGGGCGGTACGTGAACATGCCGCTGCGGCGGAAGCCGCTGGTGACCAGGTCCGAGTAGGCGTCGTTGTGGATCAGGTGGCTGGGCGTGGCCACCTGCGAGCGGGCCTGCTTGCCCGGCAGGTAGCTGCACGGGTACGGCGCCGTGGCGTAGAACTGCAGCGTCTGGAGCGGGAGGTCCTTGAGGTGCGTCACGCGGTCGTCGGGGGCGGCAAGACTGCGTTCCAGTATACGGGCTCGAACTGCCAAGGTGCGGGGCTGCGGCGCGCCTGCAGGGCCACTTGTTGCACAAATTCCGCGCGCGGGATCTCGCGCGCCCCCAGCGAGGCGAGGTGGCGCGTGTTCTGCTGGCAGTCGATCACGCCCACCTCCATGCGGCGGCACCAGGCCACCAGGGCCGCCAGCGCGATCTTGGAGGCGTCCGGCACCCGGGTGAACATCGACTCGCCGAAGACGGCGCGGCCGACCACCACGCAGTAGAGGCCGCCCACCAGGCGGTCGTCGACCCAGGTCTCCACGCTGTGGGCGAAGCCGGCGCGGTGGAAGGCCTGGTAGGCCTGCACCATCGCCGGCACGATCCAGGTGCCCGACTGGCCCGGGCGCTCGCTGGTGGCGCAGGCGCGGATCACCGCGTCGAAGTCGCTGTCGAAGCGGATCTCGCAGCGCGGGTCGCCCGCGAACTTCGCCAGCGTCTTGCGCAGCGACCGGTGCAGCTTGAATTCATCGGTGTAGAGGACCATGCGCGGATCCGTGCTCCACCACAGGATCGGCTGGCCCTCGCTGAACCAGGGAAAGATGCCGCTGGCGTAGGCGCGCTGCAGGCTGTCGACGTCCAGCGCGCCGCCGGCGGCCAGCAGGCCGGGAGCCGGCTGCCGCTGGTCCCAGGCCTGGGCCGGGTCGGGAAAGGGGTCGCCGGGTTGGAGCCAGGGGAGATGCATCGGAAGTTCGCGCGTCAGCGGTGCTGATTGTGCCCGGGCAGCGGCGCTGCGTCCTCCACTGCTGTGGCGGGTTGCGGCGGGATTGCAAGGTGCGTACGGGTGGAGCCGGCCCTTGCCGTGGCACGGGCTGTAGGCACGCGCCCGCCGCGCGCGTCGGACGGCGCGCCATCGTGCGCGGCTTCAGTGGCGACTACGCGGGCCGAAGGCGAATTCCGACAAGGCCGATGCAGGGCGCACACCAGCATGCGTTCGTCCCTTTCGAGGAGCCGCCATGCCCGATGAGAGCCGTGAATCCCGTGCAGAGACTCTCCCCATGCTGATGCCTTGGGGCGTGCCGCTGCCCGAGCGCGACGACGGCTACGGCGGCGCGGCCTTCTGGCTGGCCGGCGGCGCCTCTCTGCTGTTGTGGACGGCCGTCGCGCTGCTGCTCACCTCGGTCTGAACGCGCGACGCGGCGGTTGCAGCCGGGTTGGCCGGTGCGGCCCGTAGGCAAATGGGCAAGGTTCTGGAGCGAAAAAATCCAGAATCCCTACGGGCAGCATGTGCCACACTAAGCTCTGCCATGCGCCGCCAGCACCTTCCCGAATCTCCCGTGCGCCTGCTGCCGGCCGGCCGGCGCTGGGGCTTCGGCGCGCACAGCGTGCTGCCGTACCTGAGCCTGTCGTTGCAATCGCGTCCGGGCGAGGGCGGCGAGGCGATCCGCAATCCGGTGTTCCGGCAGATGGATGCCACGCTGCCGCCGGCGCGCAAGCGGCACTGAGCCGCGCATCTCCTTCGCACCTGGCAGCCGCTGCGCCGGCACCGGTCGCGCGCTGCCGCCAAGTAACCGCGCCGCGTCGAAGGCCAAGGCCCGCACGCGCGGGCCTTTTTTCTGCCCGGCGCATGATCGCCTTGCTCTCGCAAGGAGGCTCCCATGGCGCAATGGCGGAAGAGTTCCCCGGACGAGGTCTACTCGCCGGAGGAGATCAGGCAGAGGCTGGAAGCGGAGCTGCCGGCCTGGTACTACGAGGACGGCTGGATCCGCCGCAAGTACAAGACGAGCGGCTGGAAGTCCACCCTGATGGTGGTGAACACGGTGGGCCATCTCGCCGAGGCGGCCTGGCATCACCCGGACCTGACGGTCTCCTACGCGTTCGTGATCGTCAAGCTGGTGAACCACGCGGCCAAGGGCGTGACCGACAAGGACTTCGCGCTCGCCCGCAAGATCGAGGAGGTGCTGATGTGGCGTCCCTCCGCCGAGGAAGGCTCGCCGCTGGAAGGCACGCCGGACGACCCGCGTTTCAAGTACCTGAAGTACGACGCCGGCGACGCGGCGCCAGCGGGCTGAAGTACAGGCACAGCAGCAGCAGCGCCAGCGCGGCGGGCACCAGGTGCAGGTCGGTTGCCACCTGCGCCGGCCGCGCGAAGCGGCTGTCGGCCAGCAGGCGGGGCAGCGCCGCCGGATCGCGCAACGGCGCATAGCCGAGGCCGGTGCGTGCGGCCAGCCGGCGCAGGTGCGCCTCGCGCAGCTCGGACAGGTGCTCGCGCGAGGGCGGCTGGCCATCGAGGGCGGGCCGCTGCAGCACGTCCACCGCGCGCCAGTAGCCGATGCGCTGGCCCTCGCCGTCGGTGCGCGGGATCGGCTGCGGCACGCTGCCGCCGATGCCCAGCAGCCAGCCGCCCACCTGGCCGGGCTGCACGTCCTCGAAGTTCGGGAAGGCGTGCAGCGGCGGCGCCTCATGGCCGTCGGTGAGGAAGACCAGGGCCGGATGCGAGCCCAGCTCGCGCGCCGCGCGCACCGCCCAGAACAGGCCCTTGGCCACCTCGCTCGCATTGCCCCAGCGCATGCGGCCGTCGATGCCGGCCAGCGTGGCGAGCAGGTCCTCGTAGTTCTCGCAGACCTCCACCGGCGCCAGCAGCAGCACCGTGCGGTATTCGGTGAAGGCGGCCCAGCCCACGCGTGCGCCGCAGGGCAGTTCGGCCAGCGCACGCCGCGCCGCTTCGCGCGCGAAGGCGAGCCGGCTCACGCGTACGCCATCGAGCTCCACGTCCTCCACGTCCATGCTCTGGGTGATGTCGAACACCAGCACGGTCTCGGCGCGCTCGCGCTGCAGCTTCAACGGCGGCAGTGCCACCGCCAGCGCGAGCAGCGCCAGGGCCGCCACGAGCAGCAGGCTCTCGCGCAGCCAGTGCTTCATGGCAGGTCGCTCCGCATCAGGGGCGCGGTGGTGATGGCGCGTTCGCGCTGCACGTCGAGATCCTGGTCGGCGCTGGCCGATTCGTCGGCCTCGGGCGCGAGGCCCAGGGCGCGCTCCAGGTTGTAGCGAGCGTCCCAGTCGGCGGGGTCGGCGCGCAGGGCGTCGCGGTAGGCCTGCTTGGCCAGCTCCACCAGCGGCAGGGATTCGGTCGCGCGCGCGGGGCCTTCCTTCAGGGCCTCGCGCAGGTGCAGGTTGCCCAGGTTGTACAGGGCCGCCGGGCCGAGCGGGCCGCGCTCGCGCTGCGCCAGGGCCTTGTAGGCGGCCAGCGCCGGGTCGTAGCGGCCGCCGCGCGCCAGCGCGAGCGCGTGGGCGAAGCGAGCTTCGGGGAGGTCGCCGTCGGCCGCGGTGGGTTCGGCGGCCTCCGCGATGGCGCGGTTGATCCGCTGCGCCTGCGCGAGCCGCCAGGCCTCCAGCGCCACCGGCACGGCCAGCCCGAGGCAGGCCAGCGCGAACACGAGATGCACGATGCGCCTGCGCCTCATCGCCAGACCCTCACGGTGAGCGCGCGCAGCCCCAGCAGCAGCGCGCAGCAGGCGATGGCGACCACCAGCGCGGCGCGGCTGTAGTCCCGCCGCGGCACGCGCTCGACGTCCTCGAGCGGGAAGTTCTGCTGCCGGCCGACATCGGCCACCGCGCGGGCCAGGCTCTCCGGATCCTCGGCCTCGTAGGAGCGGTAGGCGCCGGGCAGGGTCTGGAAGAAGCGGTGCAGCGCGATCGCCGGCACCGACTCGCTGGCGTCGCCGGGCGTGTCCAGCCGCGGGCTGTTGACCGAGCGCAGGTAGATCCAGTTGATCGAGACCCGGTTGCGCAGCGCCGCCGTGCGCAGCCGCTGCTTCGTCGCCGCGTCGAGGCGGGCGCCGCCGTCGGAGACCAGCAGCACGATCCGGCTGCCGCTGTAGGCGCGGCGGTCGAACTGCGCGATGGCGGCGTCGAGCGCGCGGCCGACGTCGGTGTCGGCCAGGCCGCGGCCCACGCCGCCGGCGGCGATGGCGGCCTGCACCACGGCGTCATGCTGCGTGAAGGGCACCACGTGGATCGGGTTGGTGCTGAAGAACATCAGCGAGAAGCGGTCGTCCTGCCGCTCGCGCACGAAGCGCACCAGCAGGTCGCGCGCCGCCTTGCCCTTGGGCTCGCCGCGCGAGGCCGCCTGGTAGCGCACGTTGAGCGGGTCGATGCTGCGCCAGTCGCTCGGCAGCATGCGCTCGTCCATGCTGCGGCTGCGGTCGATCAGCAGCACGACCTCGGCGCCGCGGCCGGTGCGCGGCACCGTGGCCTCGGGCCGCACCGGCTGCGCGAGGGCGATCACGATGGCGAGCAGGGCGGCCACCGCCAGCAGCCGCCAGGCCCAGCCGAGCGCCGTGCCGAGGCGGTCGCGCGGCAGCCAGGCCAGGTGCGGAAACACCAGCGCGCGGCGCCGCTGCGCCAGCAGGGGCAACAGCGCGATCGGCAGCGCGAGCAGCGCCCAGGGCTGCAGCCATTGCAGCGCGATGTTCATGGTGCGTGCCGCCGTTCCAGCCGCCGCAGGGCGCGGCACAGGGCCTGCGCGGAAGCGGCGTCCGCGGGCAGGCCGCGGTCGAAGAAGAGGGCAGCCGAATCGGCGTAGAAGCGCGCGATCTGCGGCTGCAGCGGCTGCAGCCACGGCGCGCGGGCGAACAGCGGGGCGAGCGCGCCCGCGTGCAGCACGGCGCCGGCCGTGCGGTCGAAGGCCTGGTGCAGCGCGAGGTGGGCCGCGGCGGGATCGGCGCCCGCGGCGCGCAGCTGCCGCAGCGCGATGGCGAAGGGCTGGGTGCGGCGGGCACGCCAGGCGCTCCAGCCCGTGTAGCCCAGCCACGCACACAGCGTGGCGGCGAGCGCCGCCAGCCAGGTGGCCAGCCTTCGCACGATGGGCTCGGTGGCGATGGCGGGCGCGGGGCGGTCGGGGCGCAGAGGCAAGGCCTCGCCCGGCGCCGGCGCGGTGGTGAGGGGGCCGACGCTGATCGCCGCGGCCGGCACGCGCAGCGGCGGCGCACCCGCACGGCCCGCGAGCTCCCAGCCCGGCACCGGCACGCTGGCCAGCGCCCGTGGCGCGTTGACTACCTGGTACTCCAGCACCAGCCAGCGCTTGCCATCCGCGGCCGGCTCGATGCGCACGGCGCGGCGCTGCAGCCAGGTGTTGGCGCGCCCTTCCTCCGGCAGCGCGGCGGGTTCGAAGGCGACGCCGTCGCGCGCCAGCAGCACGCGCTGCGTGGCGATGTCGCCCACGCTGTAGCCGAAGGGACGCGGCTGCTGCACCACCGCCTCGCCGCCCTGCGCGAAGGCGGCGGCGCAGGCGAAGAGCGCCGCCGGCACAAGCGCGATCCGGCGCGGCGCCAGCGCGGGAGGCCGATCGGCGCTCACGCAGCCTCCTCCCACAGGTGGTGCGACAGCGCCTCGGCATCGAACACGCCTTGGAGGTAGAAAGGGCGCACGTCGTGCCGGCCGAACAGGGCGTCGAGCCCGGTGCGCCGCGCTTGCACCGCCTCGCGCCAGCGCGCGCGCAGCGCCGGACGCAGCCAGAAGCTGCGGCTGCCGCCGCCTTCCGCGTCGCGCAGCAGCGCCAAGCCGTCCTGCGCCGGCGGCTCGATCTCGGCCGGGTCCCACACCACGAGCGGCACCACGTGCGCCGGCGACAGCAGCTCCAGCACCTGCTCCAGCCCGGCCAGCGGCCAGTGGAAGTCGGACACCAGGAAGACGATGCCGCTGCGGCCGGCCAGCAGGGTTGCCGCTTCGCGCAGGCCTTCGATGCCGCCCGCGCCGCCTTGCGACTGCAGCAGCAGTTGGGCCAGCGTCTCGCCCATGCCGCGGTGGCGCCACGCGCTCACGCGCAGGTCGGCGCGCTCGCCGCGGTCGAAGGCCACCATGCCGAGGGCGTCGCCCACCCGCCAGGCGCTGGCGCCGAGCGCGCGCGCGAACTGCGCCACCAGCTCCAGCTTGCCGGGCGTGCCGAAGCGCATCGAGGCCGAGACGTCGACCAGCAGGTGCACCGCGATCGCCGCGCGCTGCCGATGCACGCGCACCAGCCACTCGAAGGGGACGCTGGCGATGCTGGCGCGCAGGTCGAGCCGGCGCGGATCGGGCCGGGCGTAGAGGCTCTGGTGGGTGACGAATTCGAGGCCGGCGCCGAGCGCCGTGGCGGCGTGGCTGCCGGCCCGATGCCCGGGCACCTTGCGGGGCGAGCGGTAGCGGAATTCCTGCACGGTGTCCATGGCCTGCCCGCCGCGCGTCGCCGCCTTCAGCGCGGGGTCGGCACGCGCTGCAGCACCTGCGCCGTCAGCGCGTCGGCGATCTGCGCGTGCCGCATCTCGTAAAGGGGCGAGAAGAAGACCCGATGCCGCATCACCGGCGCGAACACCGCGGCCACGTCCTCCGGCCGCGCGTGGTCGCGGCCGGCAAGCCAGGCCACCACGCGCGCCGCACGCACCAGGGCCATGGCGCCGCGCGGGCTGGCGCCGGCAAGCATCAGCCGGTCCATTTCCACGCCTTCGAGCTGCACGTCGAAGCGCTGGGGCGCATGCGTGGCGTCCCACAGGTCCATCACGTAGCGCTGCAGCGCAGGCGTGGCCGCGATGCTGCCCTGCACGGTGGCGGCGATGCCGTTCAGCTCGCTGGCCGCCACGATGCCGCGCTCCACCCGCTCCAGCAGGCCGTCGACGTCGTGGAAGGCGGGGTCGAACACGATCGCCTGGCGCGCCTCGGCTTCGGCCGGCGCGCCCATCTGCAGCTCGAACATGAAGCGGTCGCGCGCCGCCGCCGGCAGCTCGAAGGTCTCCTCGCGCTCCAGCCGGTTGCGGTCGGCGAACACCGTCAGGTGGGCGAAGCGGAACTCGCGGTTGAAGGCCGCCACGCTGCGCTCGGCCATCGCGCGCAGCAGCAGCGCCTGCACCTGCGGCCGGGCGCGGTTGATCTCGTTGAAGAAGAAGGTGGCGAGCGCGTCGCCGTGGCGCAGCAGCGGGCCGGGCTCGATGCGGGGCCTGCCTTCGTCGTCGACGTAGGTGTGGTAGACGAGGTCGCCCGGCATCAGGTCCACCGTGCCCTCGATGCGCTCGAAGGCGCCGCCCACGGCGCGCGCGAAGGCGCGCAGCACGGTGGTCTTGCCGACGCCGACGTCGCCTTCGAGCAGCACGTGGCCGCGCGCGAACAGCGCCACGTTGATCATGCGGATGGTTTCCTGCTGGCCGATCACGGCCTGGCCCACCGCCTGCTCGACGCGCAGGGCGCGCTCGCGCCAGTCCTGCAGCAGTTCGTCAGTGCGGCGCATCGAGGAGGCAGCTCTTGCGCGCCTGCGCCTGCAGCTGGCGGAACTTGCGGATCTGCACCTGCAGCGGCTCGACGTCGCGGATGTAGGAGCCGCGCTCGCCGCCGATGCTGTTGGCGTTGGCCGCCGTGCTCATGGTGACGAAGTCGTCGTAAGGCACCTCCTGCGCGATCCGGTCGATCACGCAGGAGCACTTGTTCAGCAGCTCGTAGTGCCCGCCCGGGAAGCTGCGCATGCAGGACTCCACGTAGGTGACACGTTCGGAGGTGGGGTAGTCGTGGGCGTGGACCCACGCGGGCGCCGTGGCGAGCGCGGCGGCCATCCAGATGAAGCTCGTGGTTCGTGCGCGCATGGTCAGTTGGACTCGGCTAGGGTGAGGGTGCGCTGTGCGCGGGGCGTGGCGCCGGCGGCTTCGCCGGGCAGCAGGGCGCGCAGCTGGTAGACGCCGCCGGGCACGGCCTCGGCCAGCACGATGGCGTACTCGGTGGCCGCCTGCTCCTGGAAGCGGGCGCGGAAGGGGTCGTCGAGGAAGGGCACCACGCGCACCAGCCGCGCCGGCACCTCCTGGGTGCCCCAGCGGATGCGCGTGTCGCTCACGGTGGCAGCATCCGCCAGCGCCTGGCGGATGCGGCGCCGGAAGTGCGCCGCCTGGCCGCCGGTGAGGCGCTGCAGCCGCCGCACTTCGGCCTCGAGGAAGTACAGCACCACCGGGTTGCCGCGCGCCTGCGGGACGTCCGGCAGGTTCACGGCCAGCGGGCCGCTCAGGTATTCGCCGTGCACATCGCAGCAGCCGGATGCGCCGTTGCTCAGGGTGAGGACGGCGCGGTCGTTGACCGCCGGCTTGCCCTGCGCCTCCTCCACGTAGTCGTAGCGCAGGGCGCGTGGCTGGCGGCTGTTGGCCAGGTGGTCCTGCATGAACACCAGCCGCTCCGCCTCGGACGGTGGCGGCGAAGCGGCACCGGAGGCCGGTGCGGCGGGCGCGGGCTGCGCGAGCGCGCCCGGCGCGGCCACCGCGAACGACAGCGCCGCTGCGCAGGCGAGCGTGGCGATCCTGCGGGCCATGCTCACTTGCCGGCCGTGGGCGTCGCTTCCTCCACGAGCGGCACGCCGTACTCGCGCAGGATGGCGAGGATCTCGCCGCGGTGCCGTGCGATCAGGTCTTCGATCTGCTTCTTCCACTGCGGCTCGCCGTAGCGCACCCCCATGGCCATCGCGTAGTCGAAGGGCAGGCCGGGCTCGGACTTCATCGGCGCGACCTGCAGCTCGGGCGACTGCACGCGACGGGCGAAATAGCCGGCGATGGGTCCCCAGACGATGGCGGCGTCGATGCGGCCCTGGGCCAGCTCGCGCTCGATGATCTGGCCGGGGTACTGCTCCGGGTCGGGGCTCATGATCGGATAGGGCACGCCCCGGTCGACCAGGTTATGGCGGGCCAGCCACATCGAGGCGGGCGAGCGGTCGTACACGCCGATGCGCAGCGTGCGCAGGCGCTCGGGCGGCAGCGCCAGCAGGTCGTCGGAGCTGCGCACGTGGTCCATGCCCTTGCCGCGCGGGAACACCAGCGCGTAGGTCGAGCGGTAGTAGGGCTTGGTGGCCGAGACCTGGTCGAAGCCGGCCGGCACCCCCATCACCACGTCGCAGCGGTAGTCTTCCTCCGGCAGCTTGTAGCGCAGCGTGTTGCGGATGAAGGCCAGCCGGTTGGGGAAGGAGTAGTAGGTGACGGGCAGGCCGAGATCGCGCGCGAACAGCTCCGCGATCTTGTTCTCGAAGCCCTCGCCGGTGGTGTTGGAGAACGGCAGGTTGTTCGGATCCTGGCAGACGCGGAACGCCTTGCGCGGCGGATCCTCGGGCGCGCCCTGCGCCAGCGCCGTGCCGGCGAGGCAGGCGAGCGCGGCCAGCGCCAGGCCCGCGAGGATGCGCGCCTTCATGATCCGCCTCCTGGCATCAGCTCCACCTTGGAGCGGGTGATCGCGCCGTCGGAGCGTCCCTTCAGGTACGCATACAGCGCGTCGATGTTGTCCATGACCGTCTTGTTGGCGCTGAAGCTGACCATGCCCTTCTCGAGCCGGCCGTCGCGCACGGTCTTGACGAATTCTTCCTTGGTGAGGGTCTTCAGGCTGTTGAGCAGGGACGGCCCCACCAGGCCTTCCTGGTTGGCACCGTGGCAGCGGTCGCAGGCCGCGGCGCGCCAGGTGCGAAAGCCGGTCAGGGTGAACTGATCCACCTTGTACCCGTCGACGACCTTGTAGGGCTTGTCTTGGGCGCTGGCCGGCAGCTGGGGCGCCAGGCTGGCCGCGGCCAGCGGCAGCGCCAGCAGGACGGCGCGCGCGATGTTGGACTTCATGGTTCGGATTGCCTTCCAGGGACTGCAACTACAGGAAAAGGCGGTCGCGCGCAACGACTCGCGCGACCGCCCCAGGCTCAGGCCACGATCAGTTGGGGAGCGTGAAGACCGTCAGCGAGCCGCCCAGTTCGGTGTACTGGTTCAGTTCGCGATAGCCGCCCACGGCACCCAGGCCGTCCGTGTCCTTCTCCAGGCCCGCGGCCATGCCGATGCCGGCCCAGCCACCGATGCCCGAGAACACGCCCATGTACTGCTTGCCCTTGTGCTCGTACGTGAACACGTTGCCGATGATCCCGGAGGGCGTCTTGAACTTGAACAGTTCCTTGTTGATGTTCTTCGCGTCGACGCACTTCAGGTAGCCTTCCAGCGTGCCGTAGCAGGACAGGCCGCCGGCCGTGTTGAGCGCACCGCTCCAGACGGAGAACTTCTCGGCCTTGGTCTGCACGATCTTGCCGGTGCCGGCGTCCCAGGTGATGTAGTTGCCCATGCCGCCGTGGCTGCCGGGCGCCGGGTACATCGACAGGGTGGCGCCGACGTAGGGCTGGCCGGCCGTGTATTCGACCTTGAACGGCTCGTAGTCCATGCAGACGTGGTTGGTCGGCACGTAGAACAGCTTGGTGTTCGGGTCGAACGAGGCCGGTTGCTGGTCCTTCGAGCCGAGCGCCGCGGGGCAGACGCCCTTGGTGTTCACGTCCGGGCCGTTGGCGGCCGTGGAGTACTTCTTCACCGTGACGGGGCGGCCGGTCTTCATGTCGACGTGGGTGGCCCAGTTCACCTTCGGGTCGTACTTCTCGGCGACCAGCAGTTCGCCCGTGACGCGGTCCAGCGTGTAGCCGAAGCCGTTGCGGTCGAAGTGCACCAGCGCCTTGCGCGGCTTGCCCTTGACGTTGATGTCGGCCAGGATCATCTCGTTGATGCCGTCGAAGTCCCACTCGTCGTAGGGCGTCATCTGGTAGGCCCACTTGGCCATGCCGGTGTCGACGTCACGCGCGAAGATCGTCATCGACCACTTGTTGTCGCCGGGGCGTTGCGCCGGGTTCCAGGTGGAGGGGTTGCCGGTGCCGTAGTAGAGCAGGTTGTTGGCCTTGTCGTAGCTGTACCAGCCCCAGGTGGTGCCGCCGCCGATCTTCCACTGGTCGCCCTGCCAGGTCTTGAGCGACGAATCCTTGCCGACCGGTGCCATCTTGCCGTCGGTCCAGGTCATCGTCTTTTCCGGGTCGATCAGCATCTCGTTGTCGGGCCCGGTGCTGTAGGCGCGCCAGACCTGCTTGCCGGTGTTGATGTCGTAGGCGGTGATGTAGCCGCGCACGCCCCATTCGCCGCCGCTGATGCCGGTGATGACCTTGTCCTTGAAGACGTGCGGCGCGTTGGTGTTCACCGCACCGAGCTTCGGGTCGCCGTTCTTCACCGACCAGACCACCTTGCCGGTGTTGGCGTCGAGCGCCACCAGCATGCTGTCGGCCTGCTGCAGGAAGACCTTGCCTTCGGCATAGGCCAGGCCGCGGTTGACGGTGTCGCAGCACATCTGCGGGATCACCGCCGGATCCTGCTTGGGCTCGTACTTCCACTTGATCTTCTGGGTGTTCAGGTCCATCGCGAACACCTTGTTGGGGAAGGGCGAGTGCAGGTACATCGTGTCGCCGATCACCAGCGGCGAGCCTTCATGGCCGCGCATCACGCCGGTGGAGAAGGTCCACGCGACCTGCAGCTTGCCGACGTTGCCGGTGTTGATCTGCTTGAGCTTGCTGTAGCGCTGGTTGAACATGTCGCCCGCCTGCGTCGCCCAGTTCTTGGGGTCGGCGATGAGCTTCTCCACGTCCGCGTTGGCATGCGCCAGCGTGGGCAGGATGAGCATTGCGGCGGCGGCGATGAACTGCCGCCACGGGACACGGGGTCTCTTTACCATCATCATTGCCTCCTTCGGTTTGCCGCGGACGGCGGGAATCAGCTGGCCTGGAACGGATGGGTGGCGGTGGCCTTGCGGGCCACGACGTCGGCGGCGGAGGGCTCGCGGCTGACGGCGCGCTTGATCGCCTCCTTGGTGGCGCGGTAGTTGAAGTCCTGGATCTTCTTGTCGTCCTCGGCCTGCCAGTGGATGAACACGCCGACGCAGATGAACAGGTCGTCGGCCTCGTTCTTCGGGATCGTCTCGTCCTCGACGCAGTCTGCGACGGCCATCGCGACGGCGTGCTGCGCGGGCCCGAACATCTGCACCGCCTGCTTGGCACCCTTGATCGTGACCTTGTTGAACAGGATCGTCGCCGGCTTGGTGAGCAGGTTGGGCGCGACGACCGCCAGCAGCGAGGTGAAGCCGTCCTTGTTGTTGGTCAGCGCGTTGGCGAAGGCCGTTTCGGCCGGGGAGCCGCGCGGCCCGATGATGAGGTCGATGTGGGCGACTTCGTTGCCCTCGCCGACGAGGGATTCTCCAACCAGCATGCGGTCGATCTTGGCCATGTGCGTTCCTCCGGTCCGTTGTGGGGGATGGGATACGCCCGGCTTCCGCCGCGGCGCACGAGCGGACTCACATATTCCATGCCGGATCGACTCAGTAGAAACGCGGAGATGCGGGGCAAGCTTCCGTCAGGGCCGCCGCGAGGGCCACGGCCACGCAGAGATCGGCGCTGGTGCCGGGGTTGAGCGCGCGTGCCTTGAGTCCTTCGTCCCAGGCCGCGAAGGCGGGATCGTCGTCCAGCAGCTCGCCCCGGCGGGCCCGCTCGCGCCAGTGCGCCGCCTCCCCGATGACACAGTGCGCCACGGCGTCCCCGTGCTTTCGCACAATGTGTGAGTCGGGCAGGGCGGCCAGGAACTCCAGGAAGGTCGCCTGCATGGCACGGGCGGCGCCGCGCGCGCGGGCAGCGAGGAAGGCCGGCAGCCCCAGCCCGAACACGTCGGGATAGCCGTGCTGGTACTGCCAGGCGATGCGGTCGCGGTGGGCGGCGAGCGCCATCGCCTCGCGCAGGCCCACGGTGGGTGCTTCGGCCACGTCCTGCGCCGGCGCGCGCCCCAGGCCGCCGGGGCGGGCGAGGGCGATGGCGCGGTAGGCGGCGCGGGCGTCCTCGACGTCCAGGGCCTGCAGCACCTCCTCCAGCGCGGCGCGCAGTCCCTCGGCCCCACCGGCGCCGCCGCAGCGCTCGAAGGCGGCCAGCAGCGGCGCGCACAGCAGCACGATGCCCAGGTTGGTGTTGCAGTGCGTGGCCTGCCACGCGGCGCGCACGGCGACCTCGATGCGCTCGCCGACCCGCGCACCGGCCGAGCTGATCGGGCAGGCCGCGGCGGCGGCGCTGGCCTTGAAGTGCTCCGCCTGCATGCCGTGCCCCGGCGAGGCGATGCTCACGTTGCCCGGCTTGCGCGCCTGCACGTCGAGCGCGCAGGCGCGCAGGAAGGCGCGGCGGCCGAACGCCGCCCGGTCGAGGACGGCCAGCCCGTCCACCGCCTTCACGCCTGCCGGCGCAGCGCTTGCCCCGAGCATTTGCGGTCCAGCAGGTCGTGCACCAGCGCCTGCGCGATGTTGAAGGAAGTGACGCCCTGCAGGCCCTGCCAGGCGGCGACCCCGTTCACCTCGATCACCTGCGGGCCGCCCGCGGCAGGCAGCAGGTCGACCCCGGCGTAGTCCATGCCGAGCGCGCGGCTGGCCGCCTCGGCGAGCCGGGCCAGCTCGGGCCCGATCCCTTCGGCGAGCGACTGCGGCTCGCAGCGGGCCCCGCGCGCCACGTTGTGCACCCAGTCGGCGCTCACGCGCCGCATCGCGGCCAGCGCGGTGCCGCCCACGACCAGCACGCGCCAGTCGTGGCGTGGGGCGTCGACGAAGCGTTGCAGGTAGGCGAGGCCGCCGTAGTCGCCTTGCAGCGGCGGCAGCGGCACGTGCGCGCCATCGACCCAGCCGACCCGCTGCAGGCCCTGGCCCTGGGAGCCGAACAGGGGCTTGAGCACGAGGGAGCGGCCGGCCGCACTCTCGCGGGTGACGAGTTGCTGCGCGGCCGCCACCGATTCCATCGCCCAGGTCGCCGGCGTCGGCACGCCGGCCGCGTGCAGCAGCACGCTGGTCATCGACTTGTCGACGCTGCGCTCGATGGCCCGCGCGTCGTTGTAGACCGGGACGCCGAATTCGCGCAGCGCGTGCAGGATGCCCAGGCGCTTGGTGACCTGCTCGAAGCTGCCGGCGGCGATGCCGCGCACGATCACGGCGTCGGGCAGCGCCTCGCCGAAACCCGGCAGCACGAGGCCGTGCCAGGACTGCGCGGTGGCGATGCGGCACTGCGCCAGGTCGATGCAGCGCCCGCTGCAGCCGCGCTCGCGCAGGGCACGCAGCAGCTGGCGGGTGTGCCAGCCCGTCTCGTCGCTCATGATCGCCACGCGCAGTCCGGCGCGCAGCGGCAGGTCCGATACGCTCATGCTTCCTGCCACAGCTCGCGCAGCAGGCCCATGCGAACGCCGCCCGCGTGCCAGGTGCGGCCGGAGCCGAGGTGGCTGACCCACACTTCGGCCGGCGCGAACAGGGCGCCATCGAGCTGGTAGAAGTCGTGCCCGGCGGCCTCGAACAGCTCGCCGAAGGAGCGCCCGTAGTCGCGCGAGTTCTGCGAGGGCAGCTTCAGCGCCAGCTCGCGCGCGGCCTCGGCTTCGCCGGCGACCGTCAGGTGCACCTGGCCGCCGTAGAGGATCGCGTCGTTGGTGCGCGCCATGGCCTGCAGGGTGTCCGCGCCGACGGCGGGCAGCGGCGCGCAGGCGCTGCCTTCGACGATGTCGTGCAGGGCGAAGCCGAGTTCGTGCGCGCGGTGCAGGGCGACCTCCAGCACGCGGGCGACCACCTGCGTCGTGCCGGCCAGGCTGGCGGTGGGGGTGAGCACGATAGAAAGGCCCGCGGCTTGCAGGCCGCAGTCGCGCAGCACCTTCTCGATCACCACCGGCGGCGGCGCGCGGTCCACTTCGAGCACCAGCACGCCGCAGTCGGCCCGGTCGCGGTAGTCCAGTTCGGCGAACAGCGGCTCCTTGCCGGCCAGCGCCCGCGCCGGGCCGGAGCCGAGCGCGAAGAACTTCTTGCCCCCGGTCTCCTCCTTGCTGGCCGCGAGGCTCCAGCCTGCGTACTGGCTGGCCAGGCAGGCCAGCACCGGCTGCGAGCTGCGCACGTGCAGCCAGGTGGGCCAGCCTTCGCGCGGCAGGGCGGCCAAGCGCACTTCGCCCAGCCCGCCCATGCACAGGGCGCCGACCTGCAGGCCGGCCGCGATGCTGCCCGGCGCAGCGATGCCGGCATCAACCAGCGTGACGCCGGAGGAGTCGCGCGTCACCGCTACCCGCAGGCGCGCAGCCTCGGCCACGAACTGCTGCAGCAGCGGCGCCGCCAGCGCATTGACGCTCGTGTTCATGCCATCAACTCCTCGCACGGGCTCAGGCGCCGCAGCACCTGGCGCGCCCGCGCCTCCAGTTGCACCAGCACGGCCTCGGGTTGCGCGCCCTCGGCGCTGACGCTGCACACCGGCTCGCCCGTGCGGAAGCGCAGGCCGGGCGCCGGCAGGTCGTGGTGGTGCGGCGACTGCGCCAGTTCGGCCGCGAGCGAGAGCCCGACGCGGGATTCGCGTTCGGCGAAGACGGTGAAGGAGCCGCGCAGGCCCGGCGCATGGGCCGGCGAATCCGCCGGCAGCTGCCCATGCACCGCGTGCACGTGGGCGCGCAGCAGGCCGCCCGGCCAGGCGCGCGCATGCAGCCCCATGCTGGCCGACGGCCGCGCATTGATCTCCAGCAGCCAGAGCGCGCCCGCTTCCGCGATGAAGTCGAGGCTGCACAGCCCCCGCAGCGCCAGCGCGGGCACGAGCGCCGCCAGGGCTTCCTGCACCGTGCGCGCCAGCACCACGTTGCGCACGGGCCCGATCGCGCCCGCATACACGCAGGGCGACGGGCCGACCGGACGCACGATCAACTGGTTGAGTGCCACCACCCGCGCGCGCGCGCCGTCGGCGAGGAACAGCGCCGACATGGGCTCGCCGCGCTGCATCCGCTGCCAGTACACCTGTGCGCCGCTGCAGCCCTCGGCGGCGAGGCGGATGTGCCAGCCGCCGGAACCGGCGGGGCACTTGGCGAGCCAGCCTTCCGGGTCCGCGGGTGCCTGGAAGGCCACTTCCGGGTGCGGCAGTTGCAGCCGGTCCAGCAGCGCGAAGAAAGCGGCCGGATCGCGCACGCGCTGCAGCGCCCCGGCGGACATCCCGAGCAGGGGCAGGCCATCGACCTGCGCATCGAGCAGCTCGGGCGCGGCCTCGAAGCCGCTGCCCGCCACCCAGCCGATCACGCGCGTCTCGTGCGACGCGCGCTGCAGGGCCGGCAGCAGCAGCGC
>NZ_DASSVG010000530.1:0-7094 GCF_035706265.1 Ramlibacter sp.
CATTTGAATTTGCAGGTTCGGCGTTGGGCGTTGGGCGTTGAGCGTTGAGCGTTGAGCGTTGAGCGTTGAGCGTGAGGGGATCCATTCGCTAAACGCTCAACGCCGAACGCTGAACGCCGAACGCCGAACGCCGCACGCTGAACGCTGAACGCCCAACGCTCAACCTTCTCACTTCTCCGTATCCACCAGGCCCTTGACAAACCACTTCTGCATCAGGATGACGACGATGGCGGGCGGGATCATCGCCAGCATCGCGGTGGCCATCACGGCGCCCCATTCCGTCTGGGCGTCGCCGCCGGAGATCATGCGCTTGATGCCGATCACCACCGGGTACATGTCCTCGCTGGTGGTCACCAGCAGGGGCCAGAGGTACTGGTTCCAGCCGTAGATGAACTGGATCACGAACAGCGCCGCCATCGAGGTCTTGGACAGCGGCAACAACACGTCCTTGAAGAAGCGCATCGGGCCGGCGCCGTCCATGCGCGCGGCCTCCACCAGTTCGTCCGGCACCGTCAGGAAGAACTGGCGGAACAGGAAGGTGGCCGTCGCCGAGGCGATCAGCGGCACCGTGAGCCCGGCGTAGGTGTTGAGCATGCCCAGGTCGGAGACCACCTCGTAGGTGGGCGCGATGCGCACCTCCACCGGCAGCATCAGCGTGACGAAGATCGCCCAGAAGAAGAACTGGCGCGCCGGGAAGCGGAAGTAGATCAGCGCGAAGGCCGACAGCAGCGAGATGGCGATCTTGCCGATGGAGATGACCAGCGCCGAGACCAGGCTCACGGTCATCATGCGGCCGACGGCCGCCTTGGAGCCGCCGCCGCCCTGGGTGCCGGTGAGCACCGCCGTGTAGTTCTCGATCATGTGCGAGCCGGGCAGCAGCGGCATCGGCGGATGGATGATGTCCTGGTTGCTGTGCGTGGAGGCCACGAAGGTGATGTAGACGGGCAGGGCGACGATCAGCACGCCGATCACGAGGATCAGGTGCGACAGCAGGTTGAGGCCGGGGCGACGTTCGATCATGTGCGGGCGGGCCTCAGTAGTTGACCTTCTTCTCGACGAAGCGGAACTGCAGCACCGTGAGCGTGACCACGATGACCATCAGCACCACCGACTGCGCGGCGGAGCCGCCGAGGTCCAGCGCCTTGAACCCGTCGTAGTAGACCTTGTAGACCAGGATGGCCGTGTCCTTGCCCGGCCCGCCCTGGGTGGCTGCGTCGACGATGGCGAAGGTGTCGAAGAAGGCGTAGATGACGTTGATCACCAGCAGGAAGAAGGTGGTGGGCGACAGCAGCGGGAACTGGATCGTCCAGAAGCGCCGCCACGGGTGCGCCCCGTCGATGGCCGCGGCCTCGATCAGCGAGTGCGGGATGGACTGCAGGCCGGCGAGGAAGAACAGGAAGTTGTACGAGAGGTGCTTCCACACCGCCGCCATCACGATCAGCGCCATGGCCTGGCCGCTGTTCAGGAGGCTGTTCCAGTCGTAGCCCCACTCGCGCAGCAGGTAGGAGACGATGCCCACGCTGGGCGCGAACATGAACAGCCACAGCACGCCCGCCACCGCCGGGGCGACGGCGTAGGGCCAGATCAGCAGCGTTCGGTAGAAGCCGCTGCCCTTGATCACGCGGTCGGCGAACACCGCCAGCAGCAGCGACAGCGCGATGCCGAAGAAGGCCACCAGCACCGAGAACACGGCGGTGGTCCAGAAGGAATCGATGTAGGTGGGATCGTTCCAGAGGTTGCGGAAGTTCTCCAGCCCGACCCATTCGACCGAGGTGCCGAACGCGTCCGCTTGCTGCAGCGACTGCACCAGCGCCTGCGCGGCCGGCCAGAAGAAGAAGATGAGGATGATGGCGAACTGCGGGGCGATCAGCACCCACGGCAGCCAGGAGGAGCGGAAGACGACGCGTTTTTCTGCAGCCATGTCAGCGGCCGGTGATTATGCAGCGAAGCCCTCCCCCGCCTGGCGGGGGAGGGCTGGGTTCTCTGGGCCCCCGCGTGCGCGGGGGTGACACTCACAACTTGTTGGTCTTCTGGAACCGTTCCAGCAGCTCGTTGCCGCGCGAGACGATGGAATCCAGCGCCTCCTTCGCCGTCTTCTTGCCGGCCCACACCTGCTCGAGTTCCTCGTCCTCGATGGTGCGGATCTGCACGTAGTTGCCCAGGCGGATGCCGCGCGACTTGTCGGTCACCTTGCGGACCATCTGGTTGACGGCGGTGTCGGTGCCCGGGTTCTGCTTGTAGAAGCCGGACTTGTCCGTCAGCTGGTAGGCCGCCATCGTGATGGGCAGGTAGCCGGTGCGCTTGTGGCTCTCGGACTGGATCTCCGGGCTGGAGAGGAAGTCGAAGAACTTCGCCACGCCCTTGTATTCGTCCGCCTTCTTGCCGGAGAGCACCCACAGGCTGGCGCCGCCGATCACCGTGTTCTGCGGCGCGCCCTGCACGTCCGGGTAGTAGGGCAGGGTGGAGACGGCGAAGTCGAACTTGGCGTTCTTCTTCACGTTGCCGTAGAAGCCGGAGGAGGTGGTGATCATGGCGCACTCGCCCGAGACGAAGCTCGCCTCCGGCGTGTTGCCGCGGCCCTTGTAGATGAACAGGCCGCTCTTGGCCATGTTGCCCAGGTTCTCGATGTGGCGCACGTGCAGCGGCGAGTTGGCCTTCAGCCGCGCGTCCCAGCCGGCCAGGCCGTTGCTCTTGGTGGCGAGCTCCACGTTGTGCCAGGTGGAGAAGCTCTCCAGCTGGGTCCAGCCCTGCCACGCGGTGGTGAAGGGGCACTTGTGGCCGCTGGCCTTGAGCTTGGCGGCCGCCAGCGCCACCTCGGGCCAGGTGGCCGGCAGCTTGGCGGTGTCGAGGCCGGCGGCCTTGAACGCGTCCTTGTTGATGTAGAAGACGGTGGTGGAGCTGTTGAACGGGAAGCTGAGCATCTGCCCGTTCGGCGCCGTGTAGTAGCCGGCCACCGCGGGCACGTAGGCCTTGGGGTCGAACTTGTAGCCGGCGTCCGTCATGACCTTGCCGACCGGCACGCTCACGCCCTTGCTCGCCATCATGGTCGCGGTGCTCACTTCGAACACCTGCAGGATGTGCGGGGCCTGGCCGGCGCGGAAGGCCGCCACGGCCGCGGTGAAGGACACGTCGTAGCTGCCCTTGTACGTGGGGATGACCTTGTATTCCTTCTGGCTGGCATTGAACTGGGCGGCCAGGTCATTGACCCATTCGCCGTTCACGGCGGTCATCGAATGCCACCAGTGGATCTCCGTCTGGGCCTGGGCGGAAGCCGCTCCGAACAACGCGGCCGCCACGGCGAGGGCGGAAAACTTCGATTTCATGCAGTCGCTCTCCTTCAGGATGCTGAATCCCTGACTCTACGATTTCTTTGTGGCGCGGATTAGACAGTCGGCCCACCCCAGCGGCAAGCGGGTTTCCGATAGCCTCGCGCAGCAGCGTCGTGTTGCACCGCGGTAAAATTCCCCCTCAGCCGGCTCGCTCGTTTGGCTGACGTTGCCCTGACCAATGAACGCGCCGACCACACTCGAACAACTCATGGCCGCAGCGGACGGCGAAGCCCCCCGCCTGCGCGAGATCCCCTACAACTACACCTCGTTCTCCGACCGCGAGATCGTGATCCGCGTCCTGGGCTCGCGTGCCTGGGAAGTGCTCAATCGCCTGCGCGAGGAGCGCCGCACCGGCCGCTCCGCCCGCATGCTGTACGAAGTGCTGGGCGACATCTGGGTCGTGCAGCGCAATCCCTACCTGCAGGACGACCTGCTGGACAACCCCAAGCGGCGCAAGCTGCTGGTGGAGGCCCTGCACCACCGCCTGACGGAGATCGGCAAGCGGCGCGACCCGCAGTCCGACCCGCAGCGCGACGCGCTGGTGGGCGAGCTGCTGGCCGCGGCCGAACGCGCCGTGCGCAGCTTCGACGCCGCCTTCGCCGAGACCGCCGAACTGCGCGCGCGCACCCAGCGCCTGCTGCGCAAGTACACGCGCAAGGACAACATCAAGTTCGACGGCATGTCGCGTGTCTCGCACGTGACGGACGCCACCGACTGGCGGGTCGAATACCCCTTCGTGGTCCTCACGCCCGACACCGAGGCGGAGATGGCCGGCCTGGTGAAGGGCTGCATCGAGCTGGGCCTGACCATCATCCCGCGCGGGGGCGGCACCGGCTACACCGGCGGCGCGATCCCGCTGACGTGGAAGAGCGCGGTGATCAACACCGAGAAGCTCGAGGCCATGAGCGAGGTGGAGCGCGTCGCGATCGGTGGCCACGCGGAGCCGGTGCCGACGATCTGGACCGAAGCGGGCGTGGTCACGCAGCGCGTATCCGATGCGGCCGAGCGCGCCGGCTTCGTCTTCGCGGTGGACCCCACCTCGGCCGAAGCCTCCTGCATCGGCGGCAACATCGCCATGAACGCGGGCGGCAAGAAGGCCGTGCTGTGGGGCACGGCGCTGGACAACCTGGTGTCCTGGCGCATGGTCACGCCCGACGCGCAATGGCTGGAAGTGGTGCGCACCGACCACAACCTGGGCAAGATCCACGACGCGCCGGTGGCCAGCTTCGAGCTGCGCTACTTCGCCGCGACCGGCAAGATCGACTGGACCAAGCCGGAGCGCGTCGAGCGGCTGGAGATCCCCGGCGCCAGCTTCCGCAAGGAAGGCCTGGGCAAGGACGTCACCGACAAATTCCTCTCCGGCCTGCCCGGCATCCAGAAGGAAGGCTGCGACGGCCTGATCACCAGCGCGCGCTGGGTGGTGCACCGCATGCCGCAGCACACCCGCACGGTGTGCCTGGAGTTCTTCGGCAACGCCAGGGATGCGGTGCCCAGCATCGTGGAGATCAAGGACTTCATGTTCGCCGAGCAGGGCCGCACCGGCACCGTGCTCGCGGGCCTGGAGCACCTGGACGACCGCTACCTGCGCGCCGTGGGCTACGCCACCAAGTCCAAGCGGGCCGTGCTGCCCAAGATGGTGCTGATCGGCGACATCGCCGGCGACGACCCCGACGCCGTGGCCCGCGCCACCTCGGAAGTGGTGCGGCTGGCCAACTCGCGCAGCGGCGAGGGCTTCATCGCCATCAGCCCCGAGGCGCGCAAGAAGTTCTGGCTCGATCGCAAGCGCACGGCCGCCATCAGCAAGCACACCAACGCCTTCAAGATCAACGAGGACGTGGTGATCCCGCTGCCGCGGATGGCGGAGTACACCGACGGCATCGAGCGCATCAACATCGAGCTGTCGCTGCGCAACAAGATCCAGCTGTGCGACGAGCTGGAGGCCTTCTTCCAGCGCGGCAACCTGCCGCTGGGCCGGCAGGACGACGCCGGCGAGATCCCGTCCGCCGAACTGCTGGAAGACCGCGTGCAGCAGGCCATCGTCCTGGTGCGCGAGGTGCGCACCCAGTGGCAGGACTGGCTGGCGAATGCCGACGGCCTGTTCCCGCAGCTGCAGGACCACACGCTGCGCGCGAGCTGGAAGGTGCAGCTGCGCGCACCGCTGGCGCAGGTCTTCTCCGGCAACGCCTTCGCGCCGATCCTGGCCGAACTGAACGCGATCCACCAGCGCGTGCTCAAGGGCCGGGTGTGGGTGGCGCTGCACATGCACGCCGGCGACGGCAACGTGCACACCAACATCCCCGTCAACAGCGACGACTACGCGATGCTGCAGACGGCGCACGAGGCGGTGAAGCGCATCATGGTGCTGGCGCGCTCGCTCGACGGCGTGATCTCGGGCGAGCACGGCATCGGCATCACCAAGCTGGAGTTCCTCACCGACGAGGAGATCGCGCCCTTTGCCGAATACAAGCAGAAGGTCGATCCGCAGGGCCGCTTCAACAAGGGCAAGCTGCTGCGCCCCTCCACCGCCGGCGAGGTGGACGCGGACACCTCGGTCTACGCCGACCTCACCAACGCCTACACGCCCTCGTTCGGGCTGATGGGGCACGAGTCGATCATCATGCAGCAGTCCGACATCGGCGCCATCGCCGATTCGATCAAGGACTGCCTGCGCTGCGGCAAGTGCAAGCCGGTGTGCGCCACCCACGTGCCGCGCGCCAACCTGCTGTACAGCCCGCGCAACAAGATCCTCGCCACGTCGCTGCTGGTCGAGGCCTTCCTGTACGAGGAGCAGACGCGCCGCGGCGTCTCGATCAAGCACTGGGAGGAGTTCGAGGACGTCTCCGAGCACTGCACGGTGTGCCACAAGTGCGTGAACCCGTGCCCGGTGAAGATCGACTTCGGCGACGTGTCGATGAACATGCGCAACCTGCTGCGCAAGATGGGGCAGAAGAGCTTCCGCCCCGGCAGCGCGGCGGCGATGCTGATGCTCAACGCCACCAACCCCGAGTCGATCAAGATGCTGCGCACCGCGGTGATCGGCGTGGGCTACAAGGCGCAGCGCCTGGGCAACACGGTGATGCGCGGGCTGGCGCACTTCCAGGTGACGGCGCCGCCCGAGACGCACATGCCCGCTCCCATCAAGGAGCAGGTGATCCACTTCGTCAACAAGAAGCTGCCCGGCGGCCTGCCGACCAAGACGGCGCGCGCGCTGCTGGACATCGAGGACAAGGACTACGTCCCGATCATCCGCGACCCGAAGGCCACCACCTCCGAGAGCGAGGCGGTCTTCTACTTCCCGGGCTGCGGCTCGGAACGCCTGTTTTCGCAGGTGGGCCTGGCCACGCAGGCGATGCTGTGGCACGCCGGCGTGCAGACCGTGCTGCCGCCCGGGTATCTGTGCTGCGGCTATCCGCAGCGCGGCTCGGGCCAGTACGACAAGGCCGAGAAGATCATCACCGACAACCGGGTGCTGTTCCACCGCGTGGCCAACACGCTGAACTACCTGGACATCAAGACGGTGGTGGTCTCCTGCGGCACCTGCTACGACCAGCTCCAGGGCTACGAGTTCGACAAGATCTTCCCGGGCTGCCGCATCATCGACATCCACGAGTACCTGCTGGAGAAGGGCGTCAAGCTGGAGGGCGTGACCGGTACGCGCTACATGTACCACGATCCCTGCCATACGCCCATGAAGACCTACCAGCCGATCAAGGTGGTGAATCAGCTGATGGGATCGGAAGTGAGGCCGAACGACCGGTGTTGCGG
>NZ_DASSVG010000531.1:0-2743 GCF_035706265.1 Ramlibacter sp.
AGCACGCAGGCGGCGGTGATCGCCATCAGCGCGACGAAGGACTCGGTCAGCATGCCGGCAAAGCCCACCAGCGGCATGTGCGACTCCTTCTCCACCATCTTGGGCGTGGTGCCCGAGGAGATCAGCGAGTGGAAGCCGGAGACCGCGCCGCAGGCGATGGTGATGAAGAGGAACGGGAACAGCTGGCCCGAGAACACCGGGCCGGTGCCGTCCACGAACTGCGTCACCGCGGGCATCGCCAGCTTCGGCGCCACGAAGTAGATGCCCAGGGCCAGCGCCGCCACGGTGCCGACCTTCAGGAAGGTGCTCAGGTAGTCGCGCGGCGCGAGCATCAGCCACACCGGCAGGCTGGCGGCCACCGCGCCGTAGATGATCATGGCCCAGGCGATCTGGGTGCCCGTGAGCGTGAACGCGGGACCCCAGGTCGGACTCTCGGCGATGTGGCGGCCGAAGATGATGGCCAGCATCAGCAGCACCACGCCGAAGATGGAGGCTTCACCGACGCGGCCCGGGCGGATGACGCGCATGTAGATGCCCATCAGCAGCGCGATCGGAATGGTCGCCGCGATCGTGAACAGGCCCCAGGGGCTGGAGGTCAGCGCCTTCACCACCACCAGCGCCAGCACGGCCAGGATGATGATCATGATCGCCAGGATGCCCACCGAGGCCAGCGAGCCGGGCACCGGGCCCAGCTCCATGCGGATCAACTGGCCGAGCGACTTGCCGTCGCGCCGCGTGGAGACGAACAGCACGATGAAGTCCTGCACCGCGCCGGCGAGCACCACGCCCACCAGGATCCACAGCGTTCCGGGCAGGAAGCCCATCTGCGCCGCCAGCACCGGACCCACCAGCGGGCCGGCGCCCGCGATGGCGGCGAAGTGGTGCCCGTAGAGCACCCACTTGTTGGTCGGCACGTAGTCCATGCCGTCGTTGTGCCGCACGGCCGGCGTGATGCGCGCGTCGTCGAGGCGCAGCACGCGGTGCGCGATGAACTGCCCGTAGAAGCGGTACGCAATGAGGTAGACGCACAGGCCGGCCGTGACCAGCCAGACCGCATTCACCGATTGACCGCGGCCGAGGGCCAGCGCCGCGAACGACAGCGCCCCCACGACCGCGATCGCGGCCCAGGCCGCGAAGGATCCGATGGCTTTCATGAAATGCTCTCTTTTTGGAAGCAGATGAGAGAATTTCATTCTCCGGCGCGCCCATCCGTGGTCCGGACTCGATGCAGGAACGTTGATTTCGGGCACAGAAAATAGTTGCCCGGACGACACTGCCGGGCGCGGGCCTTGAGGCGCACGCTTACGCAAACGGCGTAAGTCCGCCGGCCGGCAACCCCGATCGCATCGCGGCTCCTCCATCGGAGGGCTAGGCCGCTATCGGGCATTGCAATTACATTGCGGCAGCACCCGACGGAGGAGTGACCGCGATGCCCACGCCCACCTTCCAGCGACTCAGCCCCGAGCAGTTCGCGTCGCTGCTGCAGAAGTTCCCCTTCCAGCGCAGGATCAACGCGGTGCACATGCACCACACCTGGCGCCCCAACCGCCAGCAGTTCCGGGGCCACGCCTCGATCGTGGCGATGTGGGAGTTTCACACCAGGACCAACGGCTGGAGCGACATCGCCCAGCACATCACGATCGACCCCGAGGGGATGATCTGGCTCGGACGCAACTGGAACCTGCCGCCGGCCAGCGCCAGCGGCCACAACGGCAACCGCACGGCCGGCCCGTTCATGTTCGAGATGGTCGGCGACTTCGACGCCGGCCCGGGCCACGACAGCTTCGACGGCGCGCAGCGCGAGACGGCGCTCAAGGTCATCGCGCTGGTCCAGCAACGCTTCGGCCTGGAGCCGGGCACGCTGCGCTTCCACAACATGATGGGGCCCAAGACCTGCCCCGGCTCCTCCATCGACTTCCAGGAGGTGCTGCGGGGCGTGGCGGCCGCGCGCGAGGCGCTGCAGGCGCCGCGCGAGCTCGAAGCCGCGGCGCCGCGCTCGCCCTTCCCGGAGGAGGAAGACCTCGCCGTGCAGCAGGCGATCCGCGGCCTGCAGCGCGTCACCGACCTCGGCAGCGAAAGCGCCGAGGCGGACCACGTCTGCGCCGAAGACCACCTCGAGCCGCTCGGCCGCGAGACGTCGTTGGCCACCGGGCCGCAGGCGCTGCAGCGCGGATCCGGCCTCGATGCCGCCGCGCTCGCGGCGCTGCGCCCGCACCTGGTGAACCTGCGCGCGGGCAAGTTCTCCAGCGAAGGCGAGATGACCTCCACGCCGGAGGAGGTGGACGCGATCTTCGAGCAGCACCTGCCGCGCTGGATGGCGCAACACGGCGACGCCCCGGCGCGCATCGTGTTCTTCGCCCATGGCGGCCTGGTGTCGGAAAGCAGCGGGCTGCAGATCGCCCAGCGGCACGTGGGCTGGTGGCTCGCCAACGGCGTCTACCCGATCTACTTCCTCTGGGAAACCGGCTTCTTCGAGACCATCGCGCAGCTGCTCGGGCGCGCCACCGGCGGTGCGCGCGGCCTCACAGATTTCAGCGATTTCCTGATCGAGACGGCGGCGCGCGCGCTGCAAGGCCCGCGCATCTGGGGCGGCATGAAGTGGAGCGCCGAGCGGGCCTCCGATGCGCCCAGCCCCGGCGGGCCAATCGGCGGCGCCTACTACGTGGCGCAGCAGCTGAAGAAGTTCTGCGACCGGCACGGCAACCGCGTCGAGCTGCATGCGGCGGGCCACAGCGCCGGCTCG
>NZ_DASSVG010000532.1:0-2710 GCF_035706265.1 Ramlibacter sp.
CGGGGCCGGATTTATTGCCGACCGATCGGTAGATGATAAGAGATCCTGCGTCCTTGCGGGACATCAAGGAAGGGCCACTCGACGGCCGCGCTGGCCGGGCATTCATCTCCTGCTCCGCAAACCGCGAACCCCACCCGCCTCAGCGGCCTCCAGCGGCAGCCGCGTCTCGGCCTTCACGTCCTTCAGCACCACGCTGGAGCGCACGTGCGTCACGCCCGGCAGCTTGAAGGCGGTCTCGTGCAGGAAGGCCTCGTAGCTCTTGATGTCGGGCACCAGCACCTTCAGCACGTAGTCGGCCTGGCCGGTAGTGGCATAGCAGCTCACGATCTGCGGGCTCGCGGCCACCGCCTCCTCGAAGCGCAGCACGTCGTCTTCCTTGTGGCGCGTGAGGTTCACCTCCGCCAGCACGGCGAGCGCGAGGCCGACCTTCTCGCGGTCCACCAGGGCGGTGTAGCCGCGGATGATGCCGGCGCTTTCCAGCTCCTTCACCCGCTTCCACGTCGGGGTGGCGGAAAGCCCGGCAGCGGCGGCGAGCTGCTGCACGGTCTGGCGCGAATCGCGCTGCAGCTCGCTGAGCAGCAGCACGTCGTGGCGGTCGAGTTGGTTCATTCCTGCATCAGGGCTCGAATGGGAACAGGATTCTCCATCGGGCCCGATCCGGGAGGAAAGAAAAAGCACATTTTCCGCTTCGACGCCTAAGCTGCACCTCCAAGGAGACAGCCATGCCCCTCACCCTGCACGCCGAGATGTCGCCGATCGAGCGACCGGAGTACCGCCTGAGCGACAGCCTGTGGGCGCCGGGCGGCGCGATCTTCCTCACCGGCACCCAGGCGCTGGTGCGCCTGATGCTGATGCAGCGCCAGCGCGACGCGGCCGCGGGCCTGCAGACGCGCGGCTTCATCAGCGGCTACCGCGGCTCGCCCCTGGGCATGGTGGACCAGGCGGTATGGAAGGCGGGGGAGAAGTTCGAGCAGGCCGGCGTGCGCTTCCTGCCCGCCATCAACGAGGAACTCGCGGCCACCGCGGTGCTGGGCACGCAGCGCGTGGAGGCCGACCCCGATCGCACCTGCGAGGGCGTGTTCGCGCTCTGGTACGGCAAGGGCCCGGGCGTCGACCGCGCGGGCGACGCGCTCAAGCACGGCAATGCCTACGGCGCCTCGCCGCAGGGCGGCGTGCTGATGGTGGCCGGCGACGACCACGGCTGCGTCTCCTCCTCCATGCCGCACCAGAGCGACCAGGCCTTCCAGGCCTGGCACGCGCCGGTCGTCGCACCGGCCAACGTCGCCGAGTACCTGGAGTTCGGGCTCTATGGCTGGGCCCTCTCGCGTTTCTCGGGCAACTGGGTCGGCTTCACCGCCTTGTCCGAAGTGGTGGAAAGCGCATCGACGGTGGACCTGGACCTCGTCAACGCCCGGGTCGCGGCCTGGCAGGACGCGGAGACAGTGCGCGCCATCACCGGCTACACGCCGCCACCCGGCGGCTTGCACTACCGCTGGCCCGACCTGCCCTCTCTGGTGATCGAGCAACGCCTGCACGCCAAGCTCGATGCGGTGCGGGCCTTCGCGCGCGTCAACAGCATCGACCGGCACGTCGTCGCGAGCGATCACGCGACGGTCGGCATCGTCACGGCGGGCAAGGCGCACTACGACCTGATGGAAGTGCTGCGCCGCCTCGACATCCCGCTCGAAACGCTGGCGGCGCACGGCGTGCGGATCCACAAATTGGGCCTTACCTACCCGGTGGAGCCGACCCGCATGCGCGAGTTCGCGCGCGGCTTGAAGGAACTGCTGGTGATCGAGGAGAAGGGCCCCGTCGTCGAGGAGCAACTGCGCTCGCTGTTCTACAACGAGCGCGAGCGGCCCGCGATCGTCGGCAAGACGGATGCCCAGGGCCGGCCGCTCGTCTCCGCGCTCGGCGAGCTGCGGCCCTCGCGGCTGATCGAAGCGGTCGCCCAATGGCTGGTGGGACACTTCCCCGACCTCGACCGGCGCCACCTGGTGCGCGACTTCACGCTGCCGCAGCTGCTCTCCAACGACAGCGACGCGGTCAAGCGCCTGCCCTACTTCTGCGCCGGCTGCCCGCACAACACCTCGACGAAAGTGCCGGAAGGCTCGCACGCGCAGGCCGGCATCGGCTGCCACTTCATGGCCAGCTGGATGGACCGTTCCACCGAAGGCCTGATCCAGATGGGCGGCGAAGGCGTGGACTGGGTCTCGCACGCGATGTTCACCAGGGTGCCGCACGTGTTCCAGAACCTGGGCGACGGCACCTACTACCACTCGGGCTACCTCGCCATCCGCCAGGCCGTGGCGGCGCGCGCCACCCTCACCTACAAGATCCTGTTCAACGACGCGGTGGCCATGACGGGCGGCCAGCCGGTGGACGGCATCATCAGCGTCGACGGCATCGCGCGCCAGGTCGAAGCCGAGGGCGTGCGGCAGGTCGTGGTGGTCTCCGACGACATCGCCAAGTACGACCGCATTCGCGACCGCTTCCCCGCCGGCACCGAGTTCCACGACCGCGACGCGCTCGACGCCGTGCAGCGGCGCCTGCGCGAGATCCCCGGCGTGACGGTGCTGATCTACGAACAGACCTGCGCGGCCGAGAAGCGGCGCCGGCGCAAGAAGGGCGAGCTGGTGGATCCGGCCCGGCGCCTCTTCATCAATGACCGCGTCTACGAAGGCTGCGGCGACTGCTCGGTGCAATCCAA
>NZ_DASSVG010000533.1:0-4663 GCF_035706265.1 Ramlibacter sp.
TTCGCCAAGCGCGGTCTGATCGCCGAGCACGGCATCGCCTGGATCCTGCCGCGCGTGGTGGGCCCCGGCCACGCGGCCGATCTCCTGCTCTCGTCGCGCAAGGTGGCGGCGACGGAGGCGCTGCAGATGGGGCTGGTCAACCGGCTCGTGAAGCCCGAGGCCCTGCTGGAAGAGGCGCAAGCCTATGCGCGCGACCTCGCGGACAACGTCTCGCCGCGTTCCATCCGCGTCATGAAGCGGCAGCTCTGGGAAGCGCCGTTCCAGACGCTCGGCGAAGCCGTCATGCTGGCAAACCAGGAGATGTTCGACAGCATCGGCAGCGAGGACTTCAAGGAAGGCGTTGCGCACTTCGTGGAGAAACGGCCCGCCCGCTTCAGCGGGAAGTGAACACGCGCGGCGGGGTCTGCTCGCCGGCTTCAAGGCAGACCCGGCCTCTCCTTCACCCCCGCCCCCGCCCCAGCCCCACCCCGAACTCCCGCGGCGCCACGCCCACCGAGCGCCGGAACATCGTCGAAAACGCGCTCGTGCTCTCGTAGCCGAGATCCAGCGCCACCTCCGTCACCGAAGCTCCTCCGGCCAGCCGCCGGATCGATTCCAGCACCCGGGCCTGCTGCTTCCAGCGGGCGAAGGTGACGCCGGTCTCGGCCAGGAAGCGGCGGTACAGGGTGCGCGTGCTCAGGTTCATTTCATCGGCGTCCTGCGCGCACGGGCGGCGGGCCGACAGGTCGGCGAGGATGCGTTCGCACAACTGCACGAGGTCGCCGCTCGCGGGCAGGGGCAGGTGGAGCGGGCAGTGGTGCAGCCGGGTGAGTTCCACCAGCAGCAGGCGCATCAGCGGCCCCTCGTCGCGTGAATCGGCGTGCTGCGCCGGCAGGCTCACGGCGCGCACGACCAGTTCGCGCATGAGCGGCGTCACTTCGAGGACCACGCTCTCGGCGGGCATGGCCGCTGCCGCCGGCGGCGTCAGGTACAGGCTGTGCATCTCCACGACGCTGTGCATGCGGATCTCGTGCACGATGCGCGGCGGCATCCAGAGCGCGCGGCTCGGCGGCACGATCCACGCCTGCCGCTGCGAGCGCACGGTCATGGTTCCTTCGACGGCGTAGATCAGCTGCGCACGGGCATGCCAGTGCGGCGCGATGTGGTGCCCTTTGGCGTAGCTCGTGCGCCGCGTGACGACGATGCGCGAGGATTCGCCCGGAATGGGATGCTCGGGGGCGGCCGAGCGCTCCGGATCGATGCGCCGCGCTCTGTCCATTTCGCGATGGTACGGGAGAAATCGTCGAAAGCAAGACGACCGCTGCCGAGGCAGACTCGCGCCATGACTTCCCCGGCATCGGATCCCTCGCAAGCCTCGCGGCATCCCCGCGCCGTCATCGTGCTGCTCAACGTGGCCCACGCCGTGGACCACATGTTCCTGCTGATCTTCGCCACGGCCGTCGTCGCGATTGCCGCCGACTTCGGCCAGGCGAGCTGGCAGGACCTGATGCCCTACACGATCGGGGCCTTCGTGCTGTTCGGGCTCGGTTCGCTGCCGGCCGGCCGTCTCGGCGACCTGTGGGGCCGGCGCGCGATGATGCTGGTCTTCTTCTTCGGCATGGGCGCATCGGCGCTGCTCACCGCACTGACCCAGAATGCGTGGCAGCTCGCCGCTGCGCTCACGGTGCTCGGTGCCTTCTCGTCGATCTACCACCCGGTCGGCATTCCGATGCTGGTGCAGCACGCCGACAAGCCCGGCTTCGCGATCGGCGTGAACGGCCTGGTGGGCAACCTCGGCATCGCCTTTGCCGCGCTCATCACGGGCTTCCTGGTCAAGTGGATCGGGTGGCGCGCGGCCTTCGTCGTGCCGGGGCTGTTCGCGATCGCCTGCGGCGTTGCGTTCGCCATCCTGTGTCCGCCGGAGCACATGGCGCCGGCCAAGCGCAAGGGCGGCAAGGCGCAGGTGCAGCTCACGCCGGCCATGCTGGTGCGCACGCTCACGGTGATGACGGTGGCCGCGGCGATCAGCACGCTGGTGTTCAACTTCACCACCAACGGCAATTCGCAGCTGATGGCGGAGCGCTTTCGCGGCCTGGTGGAGGACCCGGCGGCGCTGGGCACCCTGCTCGCCGCCGTCTATGCGGTCGCTTCGCTCACCCAGGTGGCCGTCGGCTACCTGATCGACCGCATGCCGTTCAAGGCCCTGCAGTTCTGGATCTCGCTGGCGCTGGTTCCGGTGCTGGTGCTTGCCGCGTTCACGCAGCAGTGGTGGTTCTACGCGGCCTTGCTGTTGGTGATGGTGTTCGTCTTCGGCTCGATCCCGTTCACCGACGCCATGATCGTCCGCTACGTCGACGACGGGATGCGCTCGCGCATCGCGGGCCTGCGGCTCACCGTGGCCTTCGGCATGAGTTCGTTCGCGGTCTGGATGCTGGGACCGGTGGTGAAGCAGATCGGATTCGAGCAGGCGCTGTGGCTGATGGCCGCCGTCGCTGCGGCCAAGGCCGGCATCGTGCTGCTGCTGCCCGACGAGCGCACGGCCATGCAGCCGGCGCACGCCTGATCCGCAGCGAGCCACGAGAGGATCGCAGCGGCCGCCCGGCTTGCGCTCAGGCCGTGAGGTGGCGCGCCAGTTCGGCCGCTTCCTTCGCGCCGGCGGCGGCGTTGCGGATGTGGCGCTGGGTCTCCACCGGCAGTTGCGCGGTGTTCAGGCCGTTCCACTTGTTGCGGCCCTTGACCGACAGGTTGTAGTGCACCGAGACGCCTTCGCGCAGCTTGGCGGCGTACAGCGCGGGGTCGGACTTCAGGGTACCGATGCGGCCGCTCGCCCACTGGGCGCCCAGCTTCATGTACTTGGCGGCGGCGAACACCGCCTGCACCGGGTCTTGCGGGTCGGTCAGGCCCAGGCTCTTCGCGGTGCGCGGCTCGAACTGCGCCAGGCCCAGGTTGGGCGTGCCGTCCTTGCTGGAGCCGGTGCGCTGGATCCACGACGTCTCGGCTTCGATCACGCCGTATACGTCCTGGTAGCCCAGGCCCACTTCGTCCAGGCCGGCGTTCTCCGCCGCGGCGCGCGCGAGCAGGATGCGCGAGGCTTCGTCGAGCGTGCGGACGGGCTTGCCGCCCCAATGGGAGGTCTCGAACTTGATCTTCGCGCGCAGGGCCTCTTCGGTCCCGAACTTCGGCTCGGGCGTGGCAAAGCGCATCGCAGGCTCGGCGGCGGGAACTGCCGCGGCAGCAAGTTGCATCGGCGCGGCAAGCTCCGCCGCAGCGACGGGGGCCTTCACGGCGGCTGCAGAAGGACCATGGAAGACCTGGAACGACAGGGTTGCGACGGCGCCGAGCGCGGCGGCAGCGACGATGGCCTTGGCGGGGAGGGTCTTCATGAAATTCTGCATCGGGTGTAGGTCCTTCTTGATCGGCGTGTAGGTGGCTTCTGATAGACCTGTAGGTCCCCCGGAAGTTCGAAGCTCGGCGCGTGCAGATTCGGCCCTTTGGCGCCTCGATGACGCCGTTCTGCGAGCCTCACGCCTGAGGTTCGGCGCTGCTGCGGGAGGGCCCACTTCTGCCTGGACGGCGACGGCCGCGGACCTCCCGATCCGCGGCCATCGAGTGGCTCAGTCGTCGACCAGGCCGCTGCGGAAGGTCTGGATTCCCACCGACGGCGCGTAGGTGACGCCTTCCCACGTGGGCAGCGGCGTTGGCATCACGAGGAACTGCCCCGGGTGCTCGATGTCCCAGCGCAGCAGCATGGAGTTGTCCTCGTGCTGCGTGTTGTGGCAGTGCTCCATGTACGTGCCCGCGAATTCGCGGAAGCGGATAGCGAACTCCACGCTCTTCATGCTGTCGTCCTCGCGGCCGATGCGGTAGACGTCCTTGCGCGCCCACTTCTCCCACTCGGGCGGCGGCAGGCCGCCGCGCTTGAGGATCACGCCTTCCTCGAAGTGGATGTGCACCGGGTGGCTCCAGCCGCCGCCGGTGGAGAGGCTCCAGACTTCGAGCGTTCCCATGCCGGCGAAGCCCGGGTCGGTGGGGCCGGTGGACAGGCGCGGCGCCGCGCTGATGCGGCGCATGTCGGCCTTGTAGCTGCTGCCTTCATCGGTCTTGATCGTCCAGGGCGTCGCGTCGGTGCTGACGGTGTGGCCGAACTCGAAGCGGCGATGGCGCGCGTTCTGCACCGCCTGCATCTGCGCCGCGTCGTTGCGGTCCAGCCAGAGCGGGATCATCTTCTTGCCCGCCGCCTTGCCCGGCTTCGCCGGCTCGTAGTCGGTCGGCTTCATGCTGTAGTCGGTGCCGGTGTACGGGCGCACCACCATCTGCAGCAGCTTGCCGATGCCGGGGTCGCCGCCGGTCCACCGCGAAACGCCGTTGAGGGTCGCGACCTTCGGCTGGTACTTGCCTTCAAGGATGTCGTCGAGATCGAGCACCTTGTGCGTGCCGATGCCGGTCTCGTGCTCCAGCACGTTGACCATGTACACCTTGGTCCCCACGGCCAGCTTGGCGAAATCGACGACGATGTCGTAGCGTTCCGCGATACCCTGGCTGGGCAGGATGCCGTTGTGGTTCTGCAGGTCGCCGTCGCGATCGAGGTCCATGGTGCCGTCGAAGGGCACGGCGTGCTCCATCAGGTTGCCGTCATTGGCGATCATGTGGAAGGGCACGCGCTTGTAGGAGACGCCGGATCCCT
>NZ_DASSVG010000534.1:0-7512 GCF_035706265.1 Ramlibacter sp.
AGAACACCGGCAATCTGGAACGCGAGTTCGAGACTCTGCGAGCCATTCAGTCTCGGATCGCAGGCACTGCGGTACCGGCTGGCCAGGCCTTCGTCCGTGAGGGCCTGGGCCCCGCCGCGGCACTCGGTGACGTCCTGGCCCGTCATCTCGAAGTGGAGTCCGCCGGGGTACGTGCCCTCCTGCGCATGTGCGGCAAAGAAGCCTCGCAGTTCCTGCAGGATGCGGTCGAAGTCGCGCGTCTTCAGTCCGTTCGAAGCCGTCACCGTGTTGCCGTGCATCGGGTCGCAGCACCACACGGGCGTGCGTCCTGCCTGGCGCACGGCCCGCAGCAGGGGCGGAAGCCGGTCCGTCACCTTCTCGCTTCCCATCCGGCTGATCAGGACGATCCTCCCCGGAAGGTTCTGCGGATCGAGGACATCCAGGAGCCGCAGCACGTCATCGGGATCCGCCGACGGACCGAGCTTCACGCCGATCGGGTTGTCGATGCCGCGCAGGTACTCCACATGCGCTCCGTCGAGGGCACGCGTGCGTTCTCCCAGCCAGAGCAGATGGCCGGAACCGCCATACCAGCGGCGGGTGCCCGGCTCCTCGCGCGTGAGGGCCTGCTCGTAGTGCAGGTGCAGCGCCTCGTGCGACGTGTAGAACTCCACCGCATGCAGTTGCGGTGTGCTCGCGGCATCGAAGCCGCACGCTTCCATGAACGCAAGTGATTCGGTGATCCGGTCCGCGAGCTCCTCGAAGCGCTCGCCCTGGGGGCTCGAGCGGACGAAGTCCGATGTCCAGCGGTGCACTTCGCGCAGGTCGGCGAAGCCGCCCTGCGCCAGCGCGCGCAGCAGGTTCAGCGTGCCGGCGGAGTGGGAGTACGCGGTGAGCAGGCGGGAGGGATCCGGATTCCGGCTCTCCGGCAGGAACGCACTGCCATTGATGATGTCGCCACGGTACGACGGCAGGGTCATGCCGTCCACGGTTTCCGTCTCCGACGACCGCGGTTTGGCGAACTGGCCTGCGATGCGCCCGACCTTGACCACCGGGCAGGCGGCCGCATAAGTGAGAACCACCGCCATCTGCAGGATCACGCGCACGGTGGACTCCACCGCGTCCTGGCCGAATTCGTCGAAGCTCTCCGCGCAATCCCCGCCCTGGAGCAGGAACGCATCCCCCCGCGCGACCGAGGCAAGCCGCCCGCGCAGTTGCGCGATCTCCCCGGGGAAGATCAGTGCGGGCCAGGAGGCGAGACGCTGTTCGGCGCGCTCGAGTGCGGTGGCATCCGGATACGAAGGCAGCTGGCGCAAGGGCCGGCTGCGCCAGGAAGAAGGGGTCCAGGAGGCAGTCATGGAGCAGAGTGTCCACCACGATCGAAGTGCCCGGATCGTTACATCCGCACTTCCGGCGAGGCGGATTCGACCTTTACCATAACGGTTGGAAGAGGCCATGTTCCATCTGTTGCTCCCTCGCCATCGCATCTGGGCGGCCCTGGTCGTCGGCCTGGCGGCTGCCCAGGCGGGTGCGGAGTCGCCCACCCGCGCGACCGTGGCGCCGTTCACGGGCGTCGAGGTCACGTACGAGCGCTACGGGGAGGCCGGCGCGAGCCCGCCCGGACGCTTCGACGGCTCCGTCGCCACGCCGGCCGGGACGCTGCGCACTTCGGTCCATGCCGTGCCGGCGGGCGAGCGGCATTTCTGGCGCGGGGAGACCAGCTTCGAACTGGCCGCCCCCGTCCTGGGCGGCCAGCTGCAGTTTCGCGAGCTGGAGGCCGGCGGCACGGCCGCGGCCTGGCGCACGCGGCTCGATGCGGGCCTCAGCGCGGAAAGCCTCTCCGAGTGGACGCCGGTGCGCAGCGGGCAGGCATTGAAGCTGCAGCAGAAACTCGGGCAAGGCCATGTCGCCGCCCAGGCCCTGCTGTCCAACTCGAAGACCGCGGACGTCCAGGGCTTGCGCTGGGACCTCGAATTCGCGCAGGAGATCGGCCTGGTGCGCTGGAGCGCGGGGGTCGACACGGCCGAGCGCAGCTACGTTTCGGCGGGCGGCGGACAGGAACCGCGCGTCGGCCTGCGCCTGGGCACGCAATGGCGGCTGTTTCCGTCCACGCAGATGGAAGCGCGCTTCACCCGCCAGGTGCGCTGGGATGCGGAGTCGGCCGTCTCCTCGATCATGCTCGGAACGCGCTTCGACCTGCCCTGGCGAACCACCCTCTGGACCGGCCTCGAGACCGACGCGGAGGACCGCCACAAGGCCTCGTTGATGCTCACCGTGCCGCTCGAACTGCGCTGAGCCGGCACGGCCTTCCGCCGCCGCTGTTCAGGCCCTGTTGCTACAGTCGGCCGATGCACCGACTCTGGGCCGCCCTCCTGCTCGCACTCGCACTGGAAGGGCCTGCCGGCGCGCAGACGTTCGATCGGCCACCTTTGCCGCAACTGCTGCAGCGGGCGGGCGCCGCCAACAGCCGCGGCGCGCCCGACCTGGCCGGGCTGGACGCTTCCCCGACCCGCGACCAGCAACTGCCCCTGTTTCGCGCGGTGATGGCCGCTCCCCTGGACGCACCGTACCGCGCCGGCGTGCTGGCAGATGCCCTGCGCGGCGCCGTCGGATCGCCGCATGAACTGATCGTCGGCGCAGGGGCGGTGTCGGGCGTGCGGCTGCAGCGTGCGATGGATTTCGGCATGGCCGCCATCGAGGAGCGGCTGCGCAGCGCACCCGACCCGCTGGCGGCCGGCCTCGCGTGGATGGCGGAGACGAAAGCCGGTGCCGGCTGGCAGCCGGTGTTGCCCGATCGCGCGCAGTTGCCCGATCCCCTGCGCTTCGAGCTGGCACGCGTTCTCGCCGCGATGGCGCAGTCGCACGCATTCCTGCAACGCGCGTTCGAGCGCTTTCCCCCGGGAGTGACGCCGCAACTGCTGCGCCGGCAGGCGTTCGACGGCCGGCTCATGCCGTTCGAGACACCGGACTACCGGCAACTGCTTCCGCTGGTCGAGCGGGAGGCCGTCGTCGCCGGCATGCTCGATCTGGTCGGCGCCGTCCAGCGCCTGCAGCGCTTCGTGAAGACCGAAGCGGCGCTGCCTTCGGTGGCGTGGTCGCTGCAGACGCCTTTCGGCTGGATCGTCGTCGACACGAGCGGGCGCAACAACCGCCACCAGCTGAAGGATCCCCTGCTGGTGCTGGATGTCGGCGGCGACGACGACTACGAGTTCCTGGCGCCCAGCGACACGCACGCGATCAGCGTGCTCCTGGACCATCGCGGCAACGACCGGTATGCGACGTCCGCCACGGGCGCAGACCCGTCGAGCGCGACGCTCGGCTACGGCATCCTCTGGGACACCGAAGGCGACGACCGCTACCAGGGCACCGAACAGGCGCAGGCTTCCGCCCTCTTCGGCGCGGCCTTGCTGGTCGACGGCGGCGGCAGCAACCGCTTCGTGGCCAGCAGCCGTTCGCAGGCCCACGCGATCGCCGGTGTCGCGGTGCTGCTCAGTGGGAGTGGCGACGACGAGTTCACCGCGCAGACCTACTCGCAGGCAACCGGCGGCCCGCGCGGCGCCGCGCTACTGGTCGACACAGGCGGCAACGACCGCTACGCGCTGACCAACGTGCCGCTGGTCCGGCCTTCTCCGCAGCTGCCGGACCGCAACACGTCGATGGACCAAGGGGCCGGCTACGGAATGCGCGGAGTCTTCTTCGACGGCCGCTCCACTTCCGGAGGGATCGGCCTGTTGCTCGACCTCGCGGGGGACGATCGCTACGAGGCGCAAGTCTTCGCCCAGGGCGTCGGCTACTACGAGGGCCTGGGACTGTTGCTGGACGACGGCGGCAACGACCGCTTCGAAGCCGCCTGGTACACGATGGGCGCGGGGGTGCACTACGCAGCGGGGATCCTCCTCAAGCGCGGCATCGGCAACGACGTCTACCGCTCGACGCACGAGATCGCGCTGGGCTCCGCGAACGACCTTTCGGTGGGCGTGTTCGTCGACGAGGGCGGGGACGACGAGTACAGCGTCGGCCAGCTGAGCCTGGGCGGCGTGCTCACGAACAGCACCGGGATCTTCGTCGATGCCGCCGGCAACGATCGCTACACCGTCGCGTCGACCACCTGCCGCGCTCTCGGCGCCGCCTACGTGCACGAGTGGGGCACCTTGCGCGAGACCCTGCCGAGCCTCGGCCTCTTCCTCGATCTCGGCGGTGCAGACAGCTACCCGGCGCATTGCACGCGCGCGGCGAACGACAGCCTCTGGGCCGGCCCGCGCGTGTGGCCCCAGCTCCAGCTGCACAGCGAAGCCGCTGCCGGGGTGGACGGCGAATGGCCCCTGCCCTTCGCACTGCGCCTGCTGACGCGGCCCGCGACTTCGCGTTATAAGGACTAAAGAGGCCCGTGCGCCTCAGGTGTCGCGCGGACGCCCGACCTAGGGGGATTGCAATGAACAGGATGCTGATTGCCGCTGCCGCCCTGGCGATTGCCAGCTGGAGCTTCCTGGGCAGCGGATTCGCGGACGAGAAGGCGGTGAAGCTGCCGCCGCCCGCGCAGGACGTGCATGCCACGGCCGCCACCGAAACGGCCGTCTTCGCCGGCGGCTGCTTCTGGGGCGTGCAGGCCGTCTTCCAGCACACCAAGGGGGTGCTCAATGCCGTCTCGGGCTATGCAGGCGGCGAGCAGAACACGGCCCACTACGAGATGGTGGGCTCGGGCCGCACCGGGCATGCCGAATCCGTGCAGGTGACGTACGACCCGAAGCAGGTCTCCTTCGGCAAGCTGCTGCAGGTCTACTTCTCCGTCGCGCACGACCCGACCACGCTGAACCGGCAGGGCCCGGACGCGGGGCCGCAGTACCGCTCCGCGGTGTTCTACCGCAACGCCGACCAGAAGCGGGTGGCCGAAAGCTACATCGCGCAGCTGGATGCGGCCAAGGTGTTCCCCGCCAGGATCGTCACCGAGGTCAGCCCGCTCAAGGGTTTCTATCCGGCCGAGGCCTACCACCAGGACTACGCGACGCGCCATCCCGACTCGCCGTACATCGCCACCTTCGACCTGCCGAAGATCGCCAACCTGAAAGCGACGCTGCCGCAGCTTTACCGCGAGCAGCCCGTGCTGGTTTCGGCACAGTCGAAGGGCTAGCGAGCCAACGCCCGCGAGCACACCCAGCCAGGGCCGGGCTGGCAAGACCCCTGCGGGCGAATGGCAGGCGCTTTCCCAATAATCTCAGCCCGTTCACTCCAGGGGCACCTCATGAACCGAATCCCTTTGGCGAAGAGCATGGCGCGGGCCTTCGTGCTCGCGGGAGGAAGCGTGGCCCTGGTGGCTGCGCTGGCAGCCACCCCGATGGGCCACATCCGCGGGACCATCGTCTCCGCGACGGCCGACCAGTTGACGGTGCGGACCAGCGAAGGAACCGAGAGCGTCGCCATCGACGCGAGCACGCGCATCTCCGGCGTCGTACCGAGCAGCCATGACCAGATCAAGGCCGGCACCTTCGTCGGCATCGCCAACATTCCCGGCAAGGCTGCGTCCCGGGCCCTGGAAGTGGTCGTGTTCCCGGATTCGATGAAGGGCACCGGCCTCGGCGACTACCCGTGGGACCTGGCGCCGAAGTCGGCCGGCGGCCCCGGCAAGGCATCGGCCATGACGAACGGAACCGTGACCTCGGCGACCGCAGCCATGGGCGGCCCCGGGAAGAGTTCGGCGATGACGAACGGCACCGTGAAGAGCACTTCGAAGGCGGGCGGGCTGACGCTGGCGGTGGACTACGGCAAGGGCGAGAAGAAGATCCAGGTGCCGGCCGACGTGCCCGTGGTCGGCATCGTCCCAGGCGACGCCAGCAAGCTGGTGCCCGGTGCGCACGTGTTCGTGGCGACCAAGAAGGACGCGCCGAAGACCGCGGGGTTCATCGCCGTCGGCATCGACGGCGCCGTCCCGCCGATGTAAGGGGTCGGCCTTCGCTGCATGGGCGAACGGATCTACCGGCACCGGCTGCCGGTGCGCATCATGCACTGGGTGAACGTGGTGTGCCTCGTCATCCTGCTCATGAGCGGCTTGCAGATCTTCAACGCCCACCCTGCCCTGTACTGGAGCGAGGATTCGCGCGAGAGCACGAAGGTGCTGGAGATCACGCAGAAGCAGGTGGACGGGCAATGGCGCGGCGTCACGCGCGTCGGCCCGTTCGAGTTCGATACGGACGGCGTCCTCGGCACCTCGCGCGGTGCCGAGGGCCTGCAGCCGCGCGCCTTCCCCACGTGGATCACCATTCCGGGGCCGCAGTGGCTGGCCATGGGCCGACTGTGGCACTTCTTCTTTGCCTGGCTGTTCGTCGCCAATGGCGTGGCCTACCTCCTTTGGACCCTGTTCAGCGGCCACCTGCGCAAGGACCTGGTGCCCACCCGCACGGAGTGGCACGGCATCGGCCGGTCGCTGCGCGACCACCTCCTGCTGCGCCATCCGCGCGGCGAGGAGGCGCGGCGCTACAACGTGCTGCAGAACATCACGTACCTCGCCATCGTGTTCGGCGTGCTGCCGCTGATCGTCCTCTGCGGCTGGGCGATGTCGCCGATGATCGATGCGTTCGTGCCGGGCTGGGTGGACTGGCTGGGCGGGCGGCAGGCGGCGCGCACTCTGCACTTCTGCGCCGCGATGCTGCTGGTGGCCTTCCTGGCGGTGCATCTCTTCGAGGTGGTGATCACCGGGCTCGTGAACAACCTGCGCTCGATGGTCACCGGTTGGTGGAGGCTGCCGGAATGAAGGACGCCCGGCCCTTCTTCGCGCGCCGCCGCGAACGCCGCGGCTTCCTGCGCGCCGGGCTCGCGGCCGCGGTGGCGTCGAGCGGACTGGCCGGCTGCGATGCATTGAGCGGCAACGAGACCGCCGTCGCCGTGCTGCGCAGCGCGGAACGTCTGTCCTATGGCGTGCAGCGGGCGCTGGGCCGGCGCGCCATGGCGCAGGAATTCTCTCCGGCCGACATCGCGCCGACCTTCCGGCCCAACGGGACCACCATGCCCATGGGAGACGGCTACGCCGCGATGCTCGCCAACGGCTTCGCGGACTGGCGGCTCACCGTCGACGGGCTGGTGGCGAAACCGCTCGAACTCTCGCTCGCGCAATTGCAGGCGATGCCCAGCCGAACGCAGATCACCCGCCACGACTGCGTGGAAGGCTGGAGCTGCATCGGCCAGTGGAAGGGCGTGCGCCTGTCGCACGTGCTGAACCTCGCGCAGCTGAAGCCGGGCGCCAGGTACGTGGTCTTTCACTGCCTCGACCAGATGGAGGAAGACGACGAGACCTCCCTCTACTACGGCAGCGTGGATCTCGACGATGCATTCCACGAGCAGACGCTCCTGGCATACGAGCTCAATGGCAAGCCGCTGCCGGTGGAAAACGGCGCGCCGCTGCGCGCCAGGATCGAAAGGCAGCTGGGCTACAAGCAGCCCAAGTACCTGCACCGGGTGCAGGTGGTCGCCAGCTTCGAGGACATCGGCGCCGGCGAGGGCGGCTATTGGGAGGACCGGGGGTACAACTGGTACGCCGGCATCTAG
>NZ_DASSVG010000535.1:0-4532 GCF_035706265.1 Ramlibacter sp.
GTAGTGCACGCCGACGGCGCTGAAAGGCTCCGGCTGCGCCAGGCACACCAGCGCGTCCACGATCGGCGCCAACGTCGCTGCCGCGTGCCGCGAAGCCACCGGCACGGCCAGCACGACCTGCGCGGGATGGCGCGCGCGCACCGGCCGCTGAGTCCGCGCTGGCGCACGGGGCGGCCGGCGCCCGGATTCAATCCATGTACTGGCCGCCGTTGATCGACAGCGTCGACCCGGTGATGAAGCCCGCCTCCTCGGCGACGAGGAACAGCACCGCGCGGGCGATCTCCTCCGGCTGCGCCAGCCGCCCGACCGGGATGCGCGCCACGATGGTCTTCAGGATCTCCTCCGGCACCGCCGCCACCATGTCGGTGGCCGTGTAGCCGGGCGCGACCGCGTTGACCGTGATGCCGTGCGCCGCGAGCTCCAGCGCCAGCGCCTTGGTGAACCCGAGCATGCCCGCCTTGGCCGCGGCGTAGTTGGTCTGGCCGAACTGTCCCTGCTGGCCGTTGACGGAACTGATGTTGACGATGCGGCCGAAGCGCCGGCCGCGCATGCCGGGCACCACCGCGCGGCACATGTGGAAGCAGCCGCCGAGATCGATGTCGATGACCGACTGCCACGCCGCTGGCGCCATCTTGTACAGCTGGCCGTCGTGCGTGATGCCGGCGTTGTTCACCAGGATGTCGATCGGGCCGAGCTCCGCCTCGACGCGCTCGACGCCACCGCTGCAGGCCTGCGCGTCGCCCAGGTTCCACTGGAAGACGGGGATGCCGGTGGCGGGACGGAAGGCCTGGGCCTGCGCCTCGTTGGCTGCGTAGGTCGCCGCGACGCGGCAGCCCGAAGCCTGCAGCTGGCGCGAGATCGCGGCCCCGATTCCACGGGTTCCGCCGGTGACGAGGGCGATGCGGGCCATGCTGCGGTCTCCTGGGTTGCTTCCCATCCAATCTAGGCAGCCCATGCGCGGCTTCGTTGACCGACGTCAAGAGCGCAGTCGAAGCGCGCCGGCCCCGCCCGGCCGCGCCGCGCGCGATACTGGCGGGGCGCTGAAGGAGACCCTGCAGTGAAATTCAAGGACTACTACGCCGCGCTGGAGGTGCCGCGGGACGCCGATGCCGAGACGATCAAGAAGGCCTATCGGCGGCTCGCGCGCAAGTACCACCCCGACGTCTCCAAGGAGCCCGGGGCCGAGGCCCGATTCAAGGAGGTGAACGAGGCCTACGACACACTGCGCGACGCGGAAAAGCGCGCCGCCTACGATGCCCTCGGGCAGCGCCGGCCGGGCGAGGAGTTCGAGGCGCCGCAGGACTGGCGCGAACACTTCGCCTCCGGGGCCTTCGCGGGCTTCGAGGACGTGGACCTCGCCGACCTGCTGGACGCGCTCGGCCGCCACCATCGCGGCGCGCGCGGCCATGCGCCGCGGCCGCGCGCCGGGCGCGACTACGACCTCACCGCCGCCCTCAGCGTGGAGGACGCGCACCGCGGCACCACGCTCGAACTGCAGCTGCAGCGCCCCGAGGGCCCGCAGACGCTGCACGTGACGGTGCCGCCCGGCGTCACCGAAGGCCAGAAGCTGCGCCTGCGCGGCAAGGGCGGCCCGGGCCGCGACGGCGGCCCCGCCGGCGACATCTACGTGCACCTGCAATTGCTGCCGCATCCGCGCTACCGAGTCGACGGCAAGGACCTCTATTTCGACCTCGCGCTGGCGCCCTGGGAGGCGGCACTGGGGGCGCAGGTCGAGGTGCCCACGCTGGACGGCGACGTGCTCCTCACCGTTCCGCCCGGCACGCATTCGGCGCAGAAGCTGCGCCTGCGCGGCCGCGGCCTCGGTGCCGGCGCCGACCGGGGCAACCTCTACGCCGTGGTGCACATCGAGGTGCCGCCCACGCTCAGCGCGCGCGAGCGCGAATTGTTCGAGGCGCTCGCGCAGGAGAGCCGATTCGATCCACGCAGCCAGCAGGGGGAGGCGCAGCGATGACCAGCGCGACCAGGCACCTGCGCCCGCAGGACACCACGCCCCTCGACATGGGCGAGTTCGCCGGCACCGCCGGCCTGAGCGAGAGCGACATCCGCGAGCTGATCGACTACGGCCTGCTCGCGCGCGATCGGCTGGACACGCGCACGGCACTGGTGCTGCGCGAGGCGGCCCGGCTGCAGAAGGATTTCGACCTCGACCTGTTCACCACCGGGCTGCTGGCCGGCTACCTGCTGCGCATCGACACGCTGGAGTCCGAGCTCGGCCGCCTGCGCGCGGAGCGGCCCGCGCGCGCGGTGTACACCGAGGTTTCGTTCACCTCGGTCACGCGCACGCGCTAGGCACGCAGGACAGCTTCAGGCGGCGGGGTCGATCAGCGCCAGGCCGAAGCGCGCGTCCCAGGTCTTGCGCAGGTAGCCGGGCGATTCGGTCACCAGCACCTCCAGGGTGGGCCGCACCACGCCGCTGAGCAGGTGGCCGCCCACGGTGCTGCCGTCGCGCCGGCCCAGCACGGCATGCAGGTGGAGCTTGGGCTTGCCGCCATCGAGCGCCACGTCGCCGACGAGCGAGAGCACTTCGACCTGGGCGTCCACCGGAATGCGCAAGTAGTCCTTGCGGTCGATCTCGAAGTAGCCCAGCTCGGCCCGCTCGAAGGCGCCGATGGCGCTGACGCGGCTGGCATTGAGCGACTCCTGCACGGCGAAGCGCTGCAGCGCTTCCATCGCTTCGTCGCCCGGCTCCAGCACCACGGCATATGTGCGTTCCGGACCTGGATTGAGCAGCTTGCTCTTCATTTCTTGCCTCCCTTGCGCGTGGACGCAGGATCCTCGCAGGATAACGGTGCGGCGAGGAACTGCGGCCCCAGTTCCCCGACGCTGCGCGCGCCCAGCAGGCCGAGCGCGTCGTGCGCCTCGCGCTGCAGGATCTCCAGCGCGCGGCTCGCCCCCGCGCTGCCGCCGGCGCACAGCCCATAGAGTGGCGCACGGCCGGCGAGCACCGCGTCGGCTCCGAGCGCGAGCGCCTTCAGCAGGTCCGTGCCGCGGCGCAATCCGCCCGACACGTAGAGCGCGACGGGGCCCTGCACCAGCGCCCGCGCGGCCGGCAGCAGGTCGAGCGCCGCCACTGTCCCATCGAGCTGGCGGCCGCCGTGCGAGCCGAGCACCACGCCCTCCACTCCGGCATCGATGGCCCGCCGCACGTCGTCCAGGCGCAGCACGCCCTTGAGCAGCAAGGGCCGGCGCCAGCGCTGGCGGATGCGCGCCAGCGTCTGCCACGACAGCGAGGTGGGCTGGTGCGCGCGGATCCAGAAGGCGCTTTGCATCAGGCCACGGTGCTCCCGCGGGATGAACTCGATCACGTTGCGGAAGGCCGGCAAGCCGTGCGGCAGCAGCGTGGTGGCCACCCAGCGCGGATGCAGCGCCGCGTCGAGAAGGGTGGGCACGCTCGGACGCGTGGGGCTGGCGCGCGTGCGCGCCGACCACTCGCGGTTGCCGAAGATCTGCGCGTTGGTGGTGAGCACCAGCGCCTCGCAGCCGGCGGCCTCCACCCGGCGCAGCAGTTCCTGCCAGACCTCGTCGCCGCCGAACACGTACAGCTGCCACCAGTGGCGCAGGCCCGGAACCTGCGCGACTTCGTCCAGCGGATCGTTCGACATGGTGCTCTGCACGAAGGGCACGCCACCGCGGGCCGCGGCCTGCGCCAGCGCGATGTCGCCCTGACGGTGGAACAGCCCGTTGAAGCCCGTCGGCGCGATCACCAGCGGCAGGGCCGCGGGCGCACCCAGCAGCTGCGTATGCAGGCTGCGCTGCGAGACGTCGACCAGCTGGCGCGGCAGGAAGCGCCAGCGCCCATAGGCCATCCGCTCCTCGGCCAGCGTGGCCTCTTCCTCCGCACCGCCTTCGAGGTACTCCAGCACGAAGCGCGGCAGGCGGCGGTGCGCCATCGCCCGCAGGTCCGCGATCGCGACGGCGCGCCGCAGGTCGCGTCCGGTGTAATAGCGCCGGCGCGGCGAGCCGTCCAGCTGGGCGACCGATGCGAAGCGGTTCGGATCGGGCATCTCTTCCCGGCCGCGCGCGGGGAGCCCGGCCTGCATTTGTGCAAAGGTATTCTGGCCCACGGGCCCGGACGCCGGTGCTAGATTGGGCGCTTGGACGTGCACCAGCCCCTCATCGCGGATTACGGCTGCATCGGCGACTGCCGCTCCATGGCCCTGGTGTCGCGCTGGGGCAGCATCGACTGGTTCTGCAGTTCGGTGTTCTCCGGCCCGTCCGTCTTCGCCGCCCTGCTCGACGCACGGCAAGGCGGCCGCTTCGTGCTGGCGCCGACGGCCCTCGCAGCGCCGCAGCAACCGCCCCAGCAGTGGTACGAGGAGGACAGCAACGTCCTGTGCACCCGCTTCGCGTGCCCGGACGGCGTGCTGCTGGTGACCGACTTCATGACGGTCCCCGAGGCGGGCAGCGGCGCCGGGCCCGAGCAGCCGCCGCAGGAGATCGTGCGCATCGTGCAGTGCGAGCAGGGCCAGGCCGAACTGCAGCTGCGCTTCGATCCGCGGCCCGGCTACGCC
>NZ_DASSVG010000536.1:0-9733 GCF_035706265.1 Ramlibacter sp.
GGCCGCGCGGCAGCCAGTCGGCATTGGCCTGCAGCGTGTCGTGCAGCCGCACCAGGGCTTCGGTGCGCGGCACGCCGACCTCGAACTGCACCGTCAGCACGGCGAGGCCGGGACGCGACAGCGACATCACGTGCTCGACGCCGGCGATCTGCGCCAGCACCTGTTCGGCCGGCGTCGCGACCATCTGCTCTACATCGCGCACGGCGGCGCCGGGGAAGGGCACCAGCACGTTGGCCATGGTGACGTCGATCTGTGGTTCTTCCTCGCGCGGGGTGACCAGCACGGCGAACACCCCGAGCAGCAGCGCGACCAGCGCCAGCAGCGGCGTGATCTGCGCCGCCTGGAAGGAGGCGGCGATGCGGCCGGACAGGCCGAGGCCCGGTTGCTTCATGGCGGCTCCTCCCCTCGCTTCAGCGCACGCGCGCCGCCTGCTGGGGATCGAGCGCCACGCGCTCGCCCGCGGCGACGCCGGCCAGGATCTCGGTGCGCTCGCCGTCGCTGCGGCCCAGGCGCACCTGGCGCAGCAGCGGGCGGCCGTCGCTGCCGACCACGTAGACCGCCGCCAGTTCGGCCCGCCGCACCACGGCCTGCTGCGGCACGTAGACGCGGCCCGCGCCGTTGCCGGCGAGCGGCAGCCACGCGCGCGCGAACATGCCCGGGCTGACGCCGGCGAGGCCGGCCGGCAGGTCCAGCCGCAATTCGAGCGTGTGGGTCGCCGGATCGACCGTGGGCAGCAGCTGCACCCGGGTCGGCTGGATGCGCGCGCCCACGCCAGGGATCTCGGCCTGCGCCGGCAGCGCGCCGCCCAGCCGCGGCAGCAGCGTCTGCGGCACCGCCGCCCTCACCCGCAGCGCGGCCGGGTCGTACAGCGTGAGCAGCGGCCGGCCCGGCATGGCCATGTCGCCCAGCACCACGGCGACGTCGGCGACCACGCCGGCATAGGGGGCGCGCACCACGTGGAAGTCGGTCTGCGTGAGTGCCGCGTTCGCGCTGGCGAGCTGGGCAGCGGCCTCGGCCTGCGCCGTCTTGTACGTGGCCTCGGCGCGGTCGAGGGCGGCGCGGCTGATGTAGTTCTGCGCGAAGAGCTGCTGCTGGCGCTCGAAGTCGCGCGTGGCCGCCTCCTGCGCCGCGCGCGCGGCGCGCACCTGGGCTGCGCTGGCGGCGGCGGCCTGGGCGGCCGCGCGGGCGTCGAGGCGCAGCAGCACCTGCCCGGCCTGCACGCGGTCGCCCGCCTTGACGTTCAGCGCCACCACGGCGCCGGGCACCTGCGCCGCCACGACCGTCTGGCGCACCGCTTCCACCACGCCTTCGTAGGCGGCGCTGCCGGCCGTCGCGTCGGTGCTGGCGGGGGCGGTGCGCAGCGTGGCGGCCGGACGGTCGGCAGGGGCGTCGGCCGCTGCGGCCAACGTCTGGAACAGCGCCAGCAGCAGGGCCGCCAACGCAGTGGCGAGCCACGCGGCCGTGGCGCGGGCGCGGCGGCAGGTCGCACGCTTCATGGTCTGGCTCCTTGGCTCTTCCGTGGAATGCTCGTATTATTTAGCCAATCAGCTAAGAAAGCAAGTAGCCATGCATTCCCCGAGGAGAGCCGCATGAGGCATGATGTGCGCGAGCGCCACGAATTCTTCGCCCTGATGGAAGGTCTGCCCCCCGAAGCCCTGGAGAAGGTCGCCGCCTATTTCCGGGCGCTGTCCGAGCCCACGCGGCTGCACATCCTGAACCTGCTGCGTTCCGGCGAGCACAACGTGGGCGAGCTGGCCGAGCTCACCGGCTATACCGCCGCCAACGTCTCGCGCCACCTCGCCTTCCTGATGCAGCAGGGGCTGGTGCGGCGCGACGCCCGCGGCACGGCGGCCTACTACAGCATCGGCGACGCGTCCGTCTACGCGCTCTGCGACCTGGTGTGCGGCAGCATCGCGCGCCAGCACGAGCGCTCGGCGGAGCACGGGCGGCTGTTCGCCAGCGTCGCGCCGGCGCCGCGCCGCGGGCGCAAGGCGGGTTAGCGTCCGGCTGCGGACCAGTCCGCGATAGCGGCCGCTTCTCGGCCGCCGTCAGGCTCGCGTACGATGCGGGCCATGACGACCCCGCAGCCGCCCCTGGCCGCTCCCGTTCCGATCGGCCGCGATGCCGGCGTGATCGGCCTCGTGGGCCTCGCGCACATGGTGAGCCACTTCAGCCAGCTGCTGCTGCCGCCGCTGTTCCCCTGGCTGAAGGATGCGCTGGCGGTGAGCTACACCGAGCTCGCCTTCCTCATGACCATCTTCTTCTTCGTGTCGTGCGCGGTGCAGACGGCCTCCGGTTTTCTGGTGGACCGCTTCGGGCCGCGGCCGATCCTGTTCGGCGGGCTGGGGCTGGTGGCCCTGGGCGCATTCGGTTTCGCGGCCAGTCCCAACTACGCCACGATGGCGCTGTGCGTCGTCGTCGCCGGCATGGGCAACGGCGTGTTCCACCCGGCGGACTACACGCTGATCAACCGCAAGGTCAGCCCGCGCCGGCTCGGGCATGCGTACAGCGTGCACGGCATCACCGGCAGCCTGGGCTGGGCGATCGCACCGGCCCTGGTCGTGCCGCTGGCCATCGCCTTCCACTGGCGCGTGGCGCTGGCGGCCGGCGGCTGCGTGGCGCTCGCCGTGCTGGCGGTGCTGTGGGTGAAGCGCGCGACGCTGGACCTGCCGCCGGCGCCGCAGCCCGCAGCCGCCCCGGGGGCCCGGGCCGAGAGCAGCCTGGGCTTCCTGCGCATCCCCGCCGTCTGGATGTGCTTCGGCTTCTTCATGGCCTATGCGGGTGCGCTCTCCGGCGTGCAAGCCTATGGGCCCGAGGCGTTGCGGCACCTGCACCAGATCCCGGTGGCGCTGGCGGCGGCCTGCGTCACGGCCTACATGGTGTGCAGCGCCGGGGGCGTGTTCCTGGGCGGCTTTCTCGCCTCCGATCCCGAGCGCTGCGAACGCGTGGTGGCCGCCGGCTGCGGCATCGCGGCCCTGATCGCGCTGGCGATCGGCGTGCTGGCCGTGCCGGTCGCAGCCGTGCCGGTGCTGTTCGGCGCGATGGGCGTGGCCACCGGCGTCTCCGGCCCCTCGCGCGACCTGCTGGTGAAGCGCTCCACGCCCGACAACGCGAGCGGCCGGGTGTTCGGCGTGGTCTATTCTGGCCTCGACGTGGGACAGGCGATCGCGCCGCTGGTGTTCGCGGCCCTGATCGACCGCCACGCCTTCGTCGCCGTGTGGCTGGTACTGGCCTTGCTGCAGGGTCTGATGATCGCCAGCGCCGTGAGCGTGCGGCGCGTGCGCCGCGGCGGGATGGCGGTGGCCTGAGCCCCGCGCTGCCCGGGCACGACCTCTCGCCGCTGTTACACCGCCGAGTTATCCTTGCGGCATGTACGCCGCGTATTTCGGGCTGAAGCAGGAGCCGTTCTCCATCGCGCCCGACCCTCGCCTGCTGTTCATGAGCGAGCAGCACCGGGAAGCGCTGGCGCACCTGCTGTACGGCGTGCAGGGCGGCGGCGGCTTCGTGCTGCTCACCGGCGAGATCGGCACCGGCAAGACGACGGTCTGCCGCTCCTTCCTGGAGCAGGTGCCGCAGCACGTGAACCTGGCCTACATCTTCAATCCCAAGCTCACGGTGCTGGAGCTGCTGGAGACGGTGTGCCACGAGTTCGGCGTGGCCGTCACGCCGCCGGCGCAGCGCGCCGCCACCGTCAAGGACTACCTCGATCCGCTCAACGCGTTCCTGCTGCAGTCGCACGCGGCGGGCCGCAACAACGTGCTGGTGATCGACGAGGCGCAGAACCTCGCGCCCGAGGTGCTGGAGCAACTGCGGCTGCTGACCAACCTCGAGACCAGCGAGCGCAAGCTGCTGCAGATCATCCTGATCGGCCAGCCGGAGCTGCGCGAGATGCTCGCCCGGCCGGAGCTGGAGCAGCTGGCCCAGCGCGTGATCGCGCGCTACCACCTGCGCGCGCTCGGCGAGGCGGAGACGGCGCAGTACGTGCGCCATCGCCTCGAGATGTGCGGGCTGCAGCGGCCGCTGCCCTTCGACCGGCGGGCGCTGCGCAGCATCCACCGGGCCACCGGCGGAGTGCCGCGCCGCATCAACCTGCTGTGCGACCGGGCCCTGCTGGGCGCCTATGCGAATGGGCAAGGCCAGGTCACGCGCGGCATCGTCGGCGAGGCGGCGGCGGAGGTGTTTCCGCGCAGCGCGGGGCCCGTGCGGGCCTGGCCGCGGGCTGCGCTCGCCGGCGTGCTGGGGCTGGTTGCGGGCGCCGGCCTGCTGGCCGCAGTGACGCGGGTGGCCGAACACTCGCTGCCCATGATCGCGCGGCCGGCGCCGGCGGAACAGGCACCGCAGCCGCAAGTCGAAGCGCAGGCCCCGCAGCTTCCGGGTTCCGCCGCCGAACCGGTGCTGGTGGCCGCGGCCGCGCCATCGACTCCGGTGGCTTCGGCCCCGGCATCTGCGCCGGCCGTTGCCCCTGCCCCCGCCCCGCCCACGCTGCTGCGCGACGAGCAGCAGGCCTGGCGCGAACTGGCGCAGGCCTGGCAGCTGCCGGTGGAAGAGGGCGATGCCTGCACGGCGCTGGCGCGCAAGCAGGTGCAGTGCTTCAGCCGCACGATGACGCTGGCGCTGATCCGCCAGCTCGGTCGGCCCGGCATCGTCACCCTGGACAGCGACAGCGGCCAGCCCTCCTACGCGATCCTGGCCGGCCTCACCGACAGCACGGCGACGCTGCAGGCGGCGGGCACCGAGCAGACCGTCACGCTCACCGCACTGGCGCAACGCTGGCACGGCGAGTTCGGCACCCTGTGGCGCACGCCGCCGGGGTACGGCGCGAAGCAGGGCGGCGCCACGCTGGAATGGGTGGCCGGTGGCCTCGCAGCGTCGCGCGGCGCGCCGGCGCCCACGCGACCCGCGGTGCTGGACGCGGCGCTGCGCGCGCAGGTGCGCTCCTTCCAGCTCGCGCAGGGCCTGCCGCCCGACGGCCAGCCGGGCCCCCTGACCTACATGCAACTGAACCGGGCGACCGGCGTGGAAGAACCGCGCCTGCGCACCGAGCCCTGAGGGAAGAACCGAGCGCAATGTCGTACATCCTCGATGCCCTGCGCCGCGCCGACGCCGAACGCGAGCGCGACCCTGGCCGCGGCATCCATGCCCAACCCGTGCCGCTGCCGGCCGAGACGGGGCGCCGCATCCCGTGGTGGATGGTCGCGGCGGTCGCTGCGCTGGTGCTGCTGGTCGCGGGCGCGCTGCTGCTGCGGCCCTCGCCGCGCATCCTCCAGGATCTCCGCATGCCGCCGCCGAACGCGCCGGTGCCGAGGCCGCCCGTGGCTGCGCCCCCGGCGCCGACGGTGGCCGCCGAAGCGAGCCCGCCGGCGGCGACGCCGGCGGCCGCCACCGAAGTGATTCCCCCTGCGCCTGCGACGCCGACGGTGGCGAACGAGGTGAGCCCGCCGCCTCCGGTGGTGGCCGCGCAGGTGAGCCCGCCGCCTCCAGCGGCACCAGAGCGCCCGCTCGATCGCGCCGTCGTCAGGGCGCCTGCGGCACCGTCCGTCCCGACGCCCACCGCTGGCGCGAAGGTGCCGGCGACGACGACCGCCACGGCGCCCGCGACAGCCCCCGCTCCGACGCCTGCCGCAGCCCCCGCCGCGACGCCCGCCGCGGAGCGCATCTTCGCCGCCTCCGAACTCCCGGCCGACGTGCAGCGCGAGCTGCCGAAGCTGCAGATCTCCGGCGGCGTGCACTCGGACAACCCGTCCCAGCGCATGCTGATCGTGGGCGGCCAGGTGATCACCGAAGGCGCGGAAGCGGCGCCCGGCGTGCTGGTGGAGCAGATCCGGCCCAAGTCCGCGGTGCTCAAGTTCCGCGGCTGGCGCTACAGCGTGCAGTACTGAACGTTCACTGCGCGATCAGCCAGCGGGTGGCGGCGCCGAGCAGCAGCGAGGCGCCCGGAATCACCGACAGCAGCCAGCGGCTCCACGCAGGCCACGCGCGCACTCCGGCCAGCACGCCCAGCGTCGCCAGCGCCGTCGGTTCCGGCATGAAGCCGAACACCTCCGCCTCGCTCCACGGGTGGCCCGTCAGCGGCGCCAGCAGCGGATAGAGCAGGGCGGCGGCCAAGAGGATCGCGCCCAGCGGGCCCGGCGCGGCCCCCTCGCGCGATCGCAGCGGCAGGCCGGCCGCCGCGGCGAGCAGCAGCGCCTGCAGGCCGCACGCGAGCGCCACCGAGGGCGCGGCGAGGAAGATCTCGGAATAGAGGCGCCAGTGGAACGCCCATCCCAGCCAGGCCCAGGCCAGCGCTGCGACCGCCAGCGCGGCACGCTGCGCGCCAGGCCTCCGCGCGCGCAGCAGCACCGGCAAGGCCAGGGCCGCCGCCAGCGCCAGAGCCTGCCAGGGCCACCACGCGGCGTTGTGGCGCGCCACCAGCCGCCAGTACACCTGGGGCGAGAACATCAGGAAATCCGACAGCCCGTAGGTCCACCATTCCGTCACGGTCACAAACCCGCGACGTAGGCGGCCATGCGCTCGCGCGTTGCGGCGTCCGGAAAGGGTCCGCGCGCCACGCCCATGTTCTCGCGCACGTGGTCGATGCGGCGCGTCGCGGGAATCGCGCAGGTCACGGCGGGGTGGCTGACCACGAACTGCAGCGCGAACTGCGCCCAGCTCGCGCAGCCGATCTCGCCGGCCCAGGGCGGCAGCGGATGGCGCGCCAGGCGCCGCAGCAGGTCGCCCTCCTGGAACGGCCGGTTCACCAGCACCGCGATGCCGCGCTCGGCCGCGAGCGGCAGCAGCGTGCGTTCGGCCTCGCGATCGAGCAGGTTGTAGGTGAACTGCACGAAGTCCAGGCGCTCCTTGCGCATGATCTGCTCGAACTCGCGCGCCCGGCGCCCTTCGGAAGTGGTGATGCCGACGTAGCGCACGCGGCCCTCGGCCTTCATGCGCTGCAGCAGCGGCAGCTGCTTTTCCCAGGCGAGCAGGTTGTGCACCTGCAGCAGGTCGAAGCGCGGCAGCTGCCACTGCGCGCGCGAGGCCTCGAGCTGTGCCGCGCCGTCGCCGCCGGTCCACACCTTGTCGGCCGAGAACACGCGCTGCCGGGCGCCGAGCGCGCGCAGCCCCTCGCCCACCACGCCCTGCGAGGAGCCGTACATGGGCGAGGAGTCGATCACCCGTCCGCCGGCCTCGAAGAATGCGCGCATCACCTGCGCGCAACGGGCCCGCGCGGGCGGATCGTTGCCCACGTTGAATGTGATCCAGGTGCCCAGGCCCACCCGCGGGATCGGCTCGCCGGAGGAGGGGATGGCACGGGTCGAGGGGCTCGCCTGGGCGGCCGCGCGGTCGGCGGCGGCGGCCAGCGCGGCCCACTGCAGCAGTGCGCGGCGCTTCATCGGACCAGCGTAGCATGCGGGTCGCTCCACCGCATCCCGGGAGATTCTCATGCCGAGTTCCATCCTCTTGCGATGCCTGCTGGTCCTCGCCGCGCTGGCCCCGGTCGCGCTGCGCGCCGACGATGCGATCTGGTCGCTGCTGCGCGCGGGCGGCCAGGTCGTGCTGCTGCGGCACGACCGGACCGAGCCGGGCGTGGGCGACCCGGCGGGCATGAAGCTGGACGACTGCGCCAGCCAGCGCAACCTGAGCGAGGAAGGGCGGGCCCACGCGCAGCGCCTGGGCGAGGTGCTGCGCAGCCGCGGCATCCCGGTCGCCGGCCTGCAGGCCAGCCCCTGGTGCCGCTGCCTGGAGACGGCCCGCCTCGTGTTCGGCCGCAGCGGCGAGGTGCAGCCCGCGCTGGGCAACCTGTTCGGACGGTACGAGCACGAGGGACCGCAGGTGACGGCGCTGAAGAAGATCGTCGAGCGGGTGCCCGAGCGCGGCAACCTGTTCCTCGTCACCCACGGCTCGACCATCCACGCATTGACGGGCGTGGCGCCCGCGATGGGCGAGATGGTCGTGGTGACGCCGCAGCCCACCGGCGGCTTCCGCGTCGCCGGCCGGCTGGCCACGCCTTAGGCCGCCCTGCGCACGGGAATGCCTTGCGCGCGGCTGCGCAAGCGCGCGCAGCCGTGCCCCCGGGAAGGCCTCAGTCGAGCGCCGGCTGCGGCGGCTGGAACACCGACCAGCGCCCGTCCTTGAACAGGTAGAGGCCGGAGGAGATCCGCGTCGTGTCGTTGCTCGCGAACAGGGCCGCGGCGCTGAAGCGCAGGCTGGCCACCGCGGAATCGTCGTCGGCGCGCGCGAACACCAGGCCGCCGCGGCCCGGCACCGCGGCCACGATCCCCGCCGGCGAGTGGCGCAGCTGCTCGAGCCAGAACTCGCGGTCGAGGAAATAGCTGCTGTCCAACTCGGGCGCGTTGCCGTGCACCTGCATCAGCCCGCCGCTCCAGGGCAGGGCCACCGGCTGGCCGTAGCGGCGCCGCAGGTTGTCGACGGCGCGCGCGAGCGCCTCCTCGGGGCTCAGGCGCAACCGCTGCAGGTCCTCCGGCACGGCGCTCTGCACGCGCCGCTCGCCGTCGAACACCAGCCGCAGGTGCATGTCGCCGAGGTATTCGAACCAGCTGGCCTCGAACTCGAACTCGCGCCCGTCGGCCGCGCGCGCGCTGATCTTGCCGAACGGCCGCAGCGTCTCGTCCTGCTTGTTGGCGCCCGGCGATTCGCGCAGCACCACCAGCAGGTTGGCGGCGCTCGCCTCGAACTCGTTGCTGGTGGGCGTCTCCGCCCGCGCGAGACCGATCGACGCGGCCAAGAGGCCGGCGCAGCATCCCCATCGTAACCAATGCTTCATCGCAACTCCTCCGTCCCTCTGCCCCCATGGTGCAGGCAGAGGCGCTGCAGCGCAAGGCACTGCCGGGACGCGCCTGCCCAATGGCTGGCACGCGCGTCGGCCCGCTGCAACGCCATTCGTTACCCTTCTTGCGCCGCCGGTCGAACATGTAATGGATGCGCTGCCTAGGATCACGGGTCTTGTCTCTCCTTAACGATCGCACTCAGAGGAACAGCTTCATGGCTTTGCAGTCCCCCTTCTTCAACAACACCAAGCGCGACGACACCTACCCGCGAACCGGCCTCAACCCGAACGCCGCCGCGACGGCCGCCGCGCAGCAGCAGCCGGCGCCCTCGGCCCCGGCGCAGACCGCTTCCACCGTGAAGGAAGGCGAGAGCAAGCTCACGGTCGGTCCGAACATCAAGCTCAAGGGCGTGGAGATCACCGACTGCGACACGCTGGTGGTCGAGGGCTCGGTCGAGGCGACCATGGATTCGCGCGTGATCCAGATCTCCGAGCGCGGCGCCTTCAAGGGCTCCGCCGAGATCGACGTGGCCGAAATCCGCGGCCTGTTCGACGGCAACCTCACGGTGCGCCAGAAGCTCGTGATCTATTCCACCGGCAAGGTGACCGGCAAGGTCCGCTACGGCAAGGTGGTGATCGAGGAGGGCGGCCAGCTCTCCGGCGAGATCGAGGCCGGCACCGGCCCGCGCCCCGCGCAACCGGCCGCGCGCCCGCCGCTGCAGCAGGTGCAATAAGGGTCCTCGCCGCGCAGGCGGGGAAGCCCTGGGTCCCCGCCTGCGCGGGGACGACGAGCTCCGTCACCCCCGCGGAGGCGGGGGCCTGGAAAGCGCGCAGCGCGCGCTCCCGTTCAGACCACCGTCTTGTGCCGCACGATGCAGGTGTCCAGCACCTCGCCGTGCGGCCGCTTCCACCAGTTGCCGGTGGAGAAGATCTCCACCTCGCTGAAGCCGGCGAAGCCCTGCGCCTCCA
>NZ_DASSVG010000537.1:0-2641 GCF_035706265.1 Ramlibacter sp.
GGCCGCATGCCGGCCGACCTGCTGCAGAAGAACAGCTGCACCGCCTGCCACGCTGCCGACCGCAAGGTCGTGGGGCCGAGCTGGGCGGAGGTGGCGAAGAAGCACGCCGGCAAGGGCGACTACCTCGCCGGCCGCATCCGCAGCGGCGGCAGCGGCAACTGGGGCAACGTCCCCATGCCGCCGCAATCCATCAGCGCGGAGGAGGCCGGCCGCATCGCCGACTGGCTGGCCGCCGGCGCCGCGCCCTGAACCCTTTTCGACGATCAACCAAGGAGAGCATGTCTCATGCAGACTCGACGTGAAGCCCTGAAGCAGTCCATGGCGGTGGCCGGGCTGCTCGCCGCCACCGGGCTGTTCCCGCAGCACGCGTTCGCGTTCAACAAGAACGCGTTCGATGCCAAGAGCGTCGCCGACGCCGTCAAGGCCTACGGCGGCGCCGCCCCGGTGGAAAGCAAGGACGTGGCGCTCACCGCGCCCGACATCGCGGAGAACGGCGCCGTGGTGCCGATGGCCGCGGCCACCACGCTCGCGGGCGTGAAGCACCTGCTGGTGCTGGTGGAGAAGAACCCGAGCGCCCTGGTGGCCAAGTTCGACGTGAGCGACGCGGTGGAGCCGAGCTTCTCCACCCGCGCCAAGATGGGCCAGACCTCCGACGTGTACGCCGTGGCGATCACCGCCGACGGCAAGGCCTTCTACGCGAAGAAGGAAGTCAAGGTCACGCTGGGCGGCTGCGGCGGCTGACAGCCGCCCCGCCTTCGAACCCGCAAAGCAACAGGAGCAGAACGATCATGGCAGACCCGATGCGCATCCGCGCCCAGGCGTCCGGCGGCAATGCCGTCGTGCGCGTCCTCATGAGCCACGAGATGGAGACCGGCCAGCGCAAGGACAGCAGCGGCAAGGTGATCCCCGCCTGGCACATCACCGAAGTCAGCGCCACCCACAACGGCAAGCAGGTGCTGGCCGCCGAATGGGGCCCCGCCGTCGCCAAGAACCCCTTCCTGCAGTTCACCATCAAGGGCGCCAAGGCCGGCGACAAGGTGGCGATCACCTGGAAGGACAACCGCGGCGACACCCGCACCGACGAAGCGGCGGTCAGCTGACCGCACCCGACGGAGACACCCCCATGCGCAGCAAGCAATGGCTGGCCGCCTTCGTGCTCGCCGGCGTCGCCGCCGGCGCGGCGGCGCAGAAGAGCGCCTCGCAGGCCATCGACGAATACCGGGCGATGCTCGCCGACGGCAACCCGGCCGAACTGTTCGAGGCCAAGGGCGAAGACCTGTGGAAGAAGAAGCGCGGGCCGAAGAACGCGTCGCTGGAAGCCTGCGACCTCGGCAAGGGCCCGGGCGTCGTCAAGGGCGCCTTCGTGGAGCTGCCGCGGTATTTCGCGGACACCGGCCAGGTGCAGGACCTGGAGACCCGCCTGGTCACCTGCATGGAGCGCCTGCAGGGCCTGGACGGCGCGGAGATCCGCAAGACCGCCTTCGGCAAGGGCGAGATGGCCAACGTCACGGCGCTGGCCACCTGGATCGCGGCGGAATCCAAGGGCCTGGCCTTCGACCTGCCGCAGGCGCACCCGATGGAGCGCAGCTTCTACGAGGCCGGCAAGCGCCTGTTCTTCCTGCGCGGGGGCACGCACGACTTCTCCTGCGCCTCCTGCCACGGCGAGGACGGCAAGCGCATCCGCCTGCAGGACCTGCCCAACCTCACGAAGAACCCGGGCGACGGCATCGGCTTCGCCGCCTGGCCCGCCTACCGCGTCTCCAACGGGCAGATGTGGGGCATGCAGCTGCGCCTGAACGACTGCCTGCGCCAGCAGCGCTTCCCCTATCCCGAGTTCGGCAGCGACGCGCTGGCCGCGATCTCCACCTACCTGGGCGTCAACGCCAAGGGCGCGAAGTCGGCCGCCCCGACGATCAAGCGCTGAGGAGTCCTCCATGAAGAACAGCACCCTCCTTCAGGCGCTGGCCGTCGCCGCCCTGGCCGCGGGCTGCGCCGCCCCGCGCGGCGGCGCCGATTACGACGCGCTCGCCGAGCGCATGGCGCGCACCGCCTTCCGCACCCAGGGCATCGCGAAAGTCGAGCGCGTGACCGCCATCGACGAAACGCTGCGCCTGTGCAGCGCCGCCGATGCCGCCGGCCGTCCGCTCGAGCCCGCGGTGGCCAAGCGGATCGAGCAGGACAACCTCAAGACCGTGAAGTGGCCGAGCGACGGCCGCTTCCTCGGCGACTGGAAGAAGGGCGAGCAGATCGCGCAGAGCGGCCGCGGCCAGACCTGGACCGACAAGCCCGACCAGGCCAACGGCGGCAACTGCTACAACTGCCACCAGATCGCCAGGGAGGAGATCTCCTTCGGCACCATCGGCCCGAGCCTGCACAACTACGGCAAGCTGCGCGGAGTGAGCGACCCGGCCAGCCCCGCGGCCCGCCCGATCGTGGAATACACCTGGGGCAAGATCTGGAACGCCAAGGCCTACAACGCCTGCTCCAACATGCCGCGCTCCGGCCACATGGGCAACCTCACCGAGGAACAGATCCGCCACATCATGGCGCTGCTGCTGGATCCGGCCTCGCCCGTCAACCGCTGATGTCCGGAATGAACCTTTCCAAGCGCGAGTTCCTGCACGTGCTGGGGGCCGCGTCG
>NZ_DASSVG010000538.1:0-4780 GCF_035706265.1 Ramlibacter sp.
TGTTCGTTGGGCGTTGGGCGTTGGGCGTTGGGCGTTGGGCGTTGGGCGTTGGGCGTTGGGCGTTGGGCGTTGGGCGTTGGGCGTTGGGCGTTGGGCGCGTCAGGCGGGCGTGGGGGCCGGATGTTCACGCTCAACGCCCAACGCCGAACGCCCAACGGCAAGCCGCGCGAGCCGCGCGGCATTCAACACCACGAACAGCGAACTCCCCGCCATCCCGATCCCCGCCAGCCAGGGCGGCATCTGCCCCGCGATCGCGAGCGGCACCGATACCGCGTTGTACAAGGCGGCCCAGAACAGGTTCTGCCGCACCACGGCCCGCGTGCGCCGCGCCTGGCGCAGGATGGCGGCCACGCCTTCGAGCTGGCCGCCCTGGATGATGAAGTCGGAGCGGGCCTGCGCCACCGGCAACGCCTCTCCGAGCGCGATGGAGAGATCGGCACGCGCCAGCACCGGCCCGTCGTTCATGCCGTCGCCCACCATGGCCACGCGCCGGCCCGCGCCCTGCAGCGCCGCCACGTGATCGAGCTTGTCCTGCGGCGTGCGCCCGCCCAGCGCCCGGGCGATGCCGGCGCGTTCGGCCAGGCGCTGCACCGCCGCAGGCTGGTCGCCCGAAAGCACTTCGGCCTGCAGCCCCAGGCGCTTCAGGTCCGCCACGGCCTCGAGCGCGCCGCTGCGCAGCGTCTCCTCCAGGTCGAAGCTGGCCAGCCAGCCGGTCTCGTCGGCCAGGTGGACCTGGGCCGCGTCCGCACGTTCGTCCGGCGCGATGCCGCAGAAGGCGGCGGAGCCCAGGCGCAGCGAGCGGCTGCCGGCCGGCATCTCCACCCTGCCCTCGACGCCGCGGCCGCCGTGCTCCTGCACCGCGTTCACCTGCAGGCCTGCCTCCGGCGCCGCGGCTGCGAGTGCGCGCGAGGCGGGATGCAGCGAATGCCGCGCCAGCGCGCCGGCCAGCGCCTCGGCTTGGTCCACACCGGCGCGGGTGCGCAGCGCGCGCACGCTCATGCGGTCCACGGTGAGCGTGCCGGTCTTGTCGAACACCACGGTGTCGATCGAGGCGCCGGACTCCAGCGCGTCCAGCCGCTGCACCAGGATGCCGCGCCGGGCCAGCGCGCCGGCAGCGGCCAGCGTGGCCGCCGGCGTGGCGAGCGACAGCGCGCAGGGGCAGGTCACGATCAGCACCGCGACCGCCACCCCCAGGGCGTGGCCCGGGCCCTGCGGCCACCACCACCAGGCGGCCCCGGCCGCGCCGGCCAGCACGGCCAGCAGGAAGGGCGAGGCGAAACGATCCGCCAGCCGCGCGATGGCAGGCTTGTCCACCGAGGCGCGCTCCATCAGCGCCACGATCTGGCCGTAACGGGTGGCGGCGCCGGTGCGCTCCACCAGCACGACGACGGTGCCGGCGAGGTTGGCGCTGCCGGCGATCACCGGCTCGCCCGCACGGCGCGGGATCGGCGTCGATTCGCCGGTGAGCAGGGCCTCGTCGACCTGCGTCTCGCCGTCGACGATGCGTCCGTCGGCCGGGAACACCTCGCCGGCGTGCAGCCGGATGCGGTCGCCGGCCTGCAGGCGCCGCACCAGGATGCGCTCGTCATTGCCGTCGGCCCCGATCCTTTCCACCGTCTCGGGCAGGCGCCGCGCCAGCGCCTCCAGCGCGCCGGCGGTGCGATCGCGCAGGCGCTGCTCCAGCAGCCGGCCGGAGAGCAGGAAGAACACGAACATGGTCACCGAGTCGTACCAGACTTCGCCGCCCATGGGCCCGGACGGGTCGAAGGTGGCGGCAGTGCTGGCGCCGAAGGCGATCAGGATGCCCAGCGAGACGGGCACGTCCATGCCCACGCGGGCGTGGCGCAGGTCGCGCAGCGCGGAAGAAAAGAAGGGCCGGCAGGAGAACAGCAGCACCGGCAGCGTCAGCAGCCAGGCGGCCCAGCGCAGGAGCGCCGCCACGTCGGCGGTCATCTCGCCGGGCGCGGCCACGTACGCGGGATAGGCGTACATCATCACCTGCATCATGCAGAAGCCGGCCACCAGCCAGCGCCACAGCAGCATGCGCTGCGCCTGCCGGCGCGGCACCGCGGCGAGCTGGTCGGAGGCCGGCAGGCCGCGGTAGCCGGCGCGCTGCAGCGCCTCCAGCCACTGCGAGGGCCGGCCCCGGCCGGGCGCCCAGACGATGCGCGCCGTGGCCGTGGCGCCGTTCACCTGCACGTCCTCGACGCCAGGCAGGGGCTTGAGCGCCTGTTCGATGGTGAGCGAGCAGCCGGGGCAGTACATGCCTTCGACGGCCAGGTAGGACTCCCAGGCGTCCTCGCGGCCCTTCACGGGCCGGCTGAAGGATTCCCATTCGGCACGCTCGTCCAGCGCCGAGGCCGCCGCGCCGGCGTCCGCCCGCCCCTGCGCGGGCGGGGCCGCGGCGGGCATGGCGCTCGGGAGGGCAGCAGCTTGCATGGGACGAGACTAAGGGCCGGGCAGCGCCCGCCGCTTGATGCACATCAACCGCGACAGGGTGCCCGCGCCTAAGCTTGGCTCATCAGAGACCAGAAGAACGGGAGCTTTCGCATGTACCAACGCATCCTCGTGCCCACCGACGGCTCCGCGCTGTCGAAGAAGGCGGTCAAGAGCGCCGTCGACCTCGCCGCCTCGCTCGGCGCCGAAGTCATCGCGCTGAACGTGGTGCCGCGCTATCCGCAGTCGTATTTCGAGGGCAGCATCACCATCAATCGCGACGAGATCGCGCGGGTGGAGAAGCAGTGGGCCGAACAGGGCCAGGCCATCGCCGACGAGGTCGGCAAGGCTGCCGCCAAGGCCGGCGTCACGGCCCGGGGCGTCACGGTGAAATCCGACCTGGTGGCCGAGGCGATCCTGAACGCCGCGCGCAAGCACAAGTGCGACCTGGTCGTGATGGCCTCGCACGGCCGCAAGGGGATCAAGCGTCTGTTGCTGGGCAGCGAGACGCAGCACGTGCTGACCCATGGCAACATACCCGTGCTGGTCCTGCGCTGACACATTCAGAGATCGCCGGCACCCCCCTTCGAGAACAAGACCGAAAGAAGAAACCATGAAGATCCTCCTCGCTGCCGACGGCAGCAGCTACACCAAGAAAGCCCTCGCCTTCCTGGTCACCAACCACGAGATCGCCGGCGGCGACGGCCACGTCGTCGTGATCAACGTGCAGCCGGCGATGCCCCCGCGCGTGAAGAGCATGGTCGGCGCGTCCGCGGTGCAGGACTACCAGCGCGAGGAGGCCGAGAAGGTGCTCCGCCCGATCGAGAAGTTCCTGCAGCGCCACGACATCGCCTACACGGCGCGCTGGGTCGTGGGCAACCCCGGCGCCGAGATCGTCAAGGCGGCCAAGAAGGACAAGGCGCAGATGATCGTGATGGGCACCCACGGCCACGGCATCCTCGGCCGCGCCATCCTGGGCAGCGTCGCCCAGAACGTGCTCACGCAGATCGAGATCCCGGTGCTGCTGGTGAAGTGAGCCGAGGGGGCTTCGCCGGCCCCCGGGAGCAACCGGGCTCGCGACCGGAGGCCCGCTTGATGGCCGTCAACGTGCGCCCCCACCCGCCCCCTAAGCTGGCGGCGTGAAGCTCCCCCCGTCCCTCACCGCCAGGCTGGTTGCCACCGGGATCGGCCTGCTGTTGCTGGCGCTGGTGTCCATCAGCCTCACGCTGTGGGTCACCTGGAACATGCAGGGCGGCGCCGCGGCGGTCAACGAGGCGGGCCGCATGCGCATGCAGACCTACCGGCTCGCGCTGGTGCTGCATACGGCGGGGCCGGGCGCGGAGGCGCACCAGCTGGCCAGCGCGTTCGAGGAAAGCGTCGCGCTGCTGGAAAACGGCGATCCCTCCCGGCCGCTCTTCGTGCCGTGGTCGGACGCTTCGCGGGTGAGCTTCGCCGAGGTGCAGGGGCGCTGGCACGCGCTGCGCGCGGGCTGGCTCGATGCGCCGCTGGATCCGGATACGGACCTGGTGGCCGAGAGCGCCGCCTTCGCGACGCTGGTGGACGCCTTCGTGGCCGCCATCGAGGTGCAGATTTCGCGCTGGACCACCGTGCTGCAGATGTTCCAGCTCGCGCTGGTGGGACTCGCCGTCGCCAGCTCCGTGCTGATGTTCTATTCCGGCTACGTCTTCGTGCTGCGGCCGCTGGCGGGCCTGAAGAAAGGCTTTGCCGCCGTGCAGGCCGGCGACCTGCGCACCCGCGTGCAGGTGAACACGGACGACGAATTCGGCGAACTCGCCGCCGGCTTCAACGACATGACGCGCACCCTGCAGTCGCTCTACGAAGGCCTGGAGGAGAAGGTGCGCGAGAAGACGCGGGTCCTGGAGCACGAACGCCAGCGCCTCGTGGACCTGTACCAGGTCAGCGCCTTCGTCGCCGAGGCGCCCACGCTCGATGCGCTGGTGCGAGGCTTCGCCGCCCACGTGCGCCGCATCGCCACCGCCGATGCGTCGGCGGTGCGCCTGTGCGGGCAGGAGCCGCGGCGCTTCCTGCTGGTGGCGCACGAGTTCCTGCCGGACGACATCGCGGCGGCCGGCGCCTGCATCGAATCGGGTGCCTGCCACTGCGGCGAGGTGACGGCGCAGTCGCAGACGCGCGTGATCCCGATCGCCGACGCCGCGCGCCCCACGCTGGGCCACTGCGTCCGCGCCGGTTTCGCCACCGTGGTGTCGGTGCCGGTGCGCATCCAGGAGCGCCTGCTCGGCGAGGTCAACCTGTTCTACCGCCGCAAGCTGGAACTCTCGGGCGAGGACCGCGACCTGCTCGATGCGCTCGCCAGCCACCTCGC
>NZ_DASSVG010000539.1:0-9016 GCF_035706265.1 Ramlibacter sp.
TGCTGCTCGCGGCGCGCGAACTGCTGCGCGACGCAACTGGCCTTGCGCACCAGGCGGAAGTCCGCGCGCCACATCGTGCCGCCGCGCAGGTTCACGAACTGCGAGAAGTCGCGGCCCGCCGTGCGCGTGTTGGATTCGCAGTTCCTCAGCTCCATGCCCTGCGGCAGCGTCGTCGTATCCAGTTGCACGACGTGGGTGCCGGGCCGCAGGTTGTCGGCATGCCAGTTGCCGTTGGCGTCCGTCACGATCGGGGTGCCGTCCTGCAGCAGCACGCGCACGTTGCCCAGGCCGCGTGCGCTGGCGGGATCGCTGTCGCAGGATTCGGCCACCGAGACGCGGCCGACGAGGAAGGAGCGGGTGCGATTCAGTTCGTCCTGCACCAGCACCGTGGCCTTGGCCACGTTGGAAGTCACCCGCCCCGCGGCCCGCGCGCTGTTTTCCGCCGTGCCCAGCGGCGTGCCGGGGCCGACGACGGCCAGGTAGCGCAGCGTGGCCCGGCCCTCGCCCGCGAGGGTGCCGACGGCGAATTGCAGGCTGCGGCCGTCCGCGGAGACTTGCGGATCGACCAGCGGGGCGCCGTCCAGGCGGGCCGACCCCTTCTGGAAGCGGAAGCCCGGGGGCAGCTGGTCGGCGATGACGAGCGACGGCACGGGGTCCTTGCCACGGTTGCCGATCGCAAGGGTGTAAGGGATCGAATCGCCGACGGCGGCCGTGGCCTTGCCCGCGGTCTTCAGGATGTTCACGTCGCCCAGCGGGCCGGGGTCCAGCGGCAGATCCATTTCCAGGGCCGGTCCCGGCACGAGGGTGAAGGATTCGCCGCGCGAGCCCTTGCCCAGGAAGAACGGGCCACCCGCCAGTTGCTGGATGGCCTGGTCAGATGTGGCGGAAGGAAACCTGTACCCCAGCGGCGGCTCCACCTCGAGGCGGTAGGTGCCCGGCGCCAGCCGCGGGAACTGGTAGCGGCCCGGTTCGAATGCGTAGCGGGTGCCTCCCGCATCGGTGACGGTGCTGCCCGCGACGACCGTGGACGGGAAGCTGCTCACGCCATCGTTGCCCAGCACGCGCGCCGGCTTGTCGGTGGCGGTGTCGATGATGGTGACCCGGGCGCCGTCGACGGGTTGGCCGGTGGACGCATCGAACACCACACCCAGCGGGTCGATCAGCGCGCCGGCGCTGATGCTCGCACGGTGTTCGGAGGTGTCGACGTAAGTGACGGTGATCTTCTGGTTGCCCGCGATGTCCAGCAGGCAGTTGCCCGGCTGGACGGCGCCCTGTGCCGTGCTGATGTAGCCGGTGAACACGCCCGTGGACGGGCCCGTCTCGGTGAGTCGCAGCAGTTCGCTGTCACCGGCCGCCGTCGTGACGGTGACGTCCACCGTCTCCGCCACGCCGGCGATGCGGTTCTGGTCCAGGTCGGTGACGCTGATGAAGACCACGTCGCCCTTGGCATACATCGTGGCCGGCGCGAGCGGTTGCGTGCCGGGGACCTGCAGGACGCCGGCGCCGGGCGCGGTGGGCGCCGGCAGCGGCTGGAAGCTCGCGCCCGCCTTGCACTGCGTGGCCGCCACGCTGCTGGGGGTAACGGTGCCGGCTGGCGCGCCCTGCGACGGCGGCACGTACGACAGGAGCTCGATATGGCCCGGCGTGCCCGGCGAGGTCACCACCGTCACGGAGCCGCTGACCGTCACGGGCACGCTGGCGACGTTGAAGCTGACGGAGGCCGCGTTCGTGATCGGGGTGTCGGGCGGAGTGGCAGCGCGCGCGGCGGAGCCGGCCAGCAGCAGGAGCGCCGCAAGCCCATACGAGGCCTTCGCGTGGGCGAACCCGCCGCCCACGCGAAGGCCCCCTGGCCTGCCGGCCAGGAGGAAGGCCGCCATGCAGGCGCGCAGGAGCGCATGCACGGCAGCCGGCAACCAGCGATGAAGCTGGGAGAAGCGCATCAACCGGTCAGTTGATCTTGACGTTGTAGATGACCGTGATGGACTGGCCCGTCTTCAGTTCGCCCGCGGTGGGATAGGTGGGCGAGGCGGCCGGTAGCAGTTTGGTGAAGTCGATGTTGATCTTCCCGCCAGTGCCCGGCACGTCGCTCCAGTCGGCGCCGTCGACAGACCCCGTCGACGTGTAGGTCTGGCTGCCAAGGCGCGTGCTGTCCACCGTGAAGCCGATGTCGCCGGTGAGCTCCTTGCAGGTGGCCGTGTCGACCGCGTTCTGGGCGAAGGTCACGTTCGCGTCGAGGTTGTCGGCCATCGTGGTCAGCTGCGCGGTCCCCACGCCGTCGTTCTTGATCTCAACCACGTACTGCACGTACGCACCCGGGATGTTCTTGGCGTTGGCGGTGGTGTTGAAACCGTCGCAGAGCGGCTTCACAGTCTTCTTCACCGTCAGCACGGCGGTTTCGATCTTGTAGCCGCTGCGCTTGCTGTGCTTGGCATCGCGCTTACCGTCGTTACCGACGCCGCCGGTGGCGTCGTCCAGTGCGTTTTCATCGGCGAAGACGACGTCGACGGTCGCGGTGTCGGCACCAGTTGATTCGACCAGGGCCGCCCGGGTGACGGGCTCGCGCGCTTCGGCCGTCAGATAGATGCCGACCACCTTCTGGTCGGCCAGGTCCTTGGGGATGTCGCACAGCACCTGGACGGCGACGTCGCTACCGGCCGTGATCGTTCCCGTGTAGGCGGGTAGCGCCTGCGCGGTGGCACCGTCGATCGAAACCTTGCATTTGCTCAGGTCAGCGAAGTTCTCATTGTCCGCTTCGCCGAACACGTCACCGTTTGACACATTGCCGATCGTGAGAAGCATGTCCTGAGGTGCGTTGCCGCCGTTGGCCACCTTGAACTCGGTCGCCACAGCGGCCTTCCCAGGAACCGCTGTGACGGCAGCCGTGTTCTGAGTCGTGACGATCGGGTTGACCTTGTTGTCGACGAGGAACGTGGTGTCCTCGCCGCTGCCGCTCGTGTTGCCTGTCTTGGACGAACCGATCGGGTCCTGGTCGACCGTGCCGACCTTGTAATTCAGCTGGGCGCGGTTGTTGATCGGCGTATTGGCGGCGGTCGCCGCCAAGGCTGCTTCGCCCGCGAAGGCGGCGGCGAAGGCGATCGCGGCGAGGGAGACCCCGCGCGTCACCGAGTGACTGAACAATCTTTTCATGCGAGTTTCCTTTGACTGAGTACTGACTGGGAGGGAAAGGGTTCGGGTGCGGTCTGCGGCGGCGGCGGTTGAGGCCGGCCAGCAGAAGGCATGGGATGCCAGCAGGCTGGCGGCGGCCCGCAGGCGCGCCGCTGGGGAACGTCGTCAGCCCGCGAAGGCTTTCGCAGGGCGAGCGCATCCCCCGGGGCCGCGCCCCGGTCAGGAACAGTGGCGGTCACGAGCGGTGGGCTAGTTGACGGTCACGCGGAAGCCGACCGCGCCCTGCTTGCCCGGAGCGAGCTCGCCCTTGTAGTTCCAGCGGATGTGGGTGAACTCCGAGATGCCGGCCGGACGCTGCTTGCCGTCGGCCCCGGCGACCTTGACCTTGTCGGCCGAGGCCCAGGTCTTGCCGCCGTCGGCGGAGAAGGCGATCTCGGTCTGCTCGCCGTAGGAGCTGCCGCCGACGAGCGTGGTGTTGGCCGGCACCGGATTCACGATCGAGATGCTGTTGGCCACGCGCTTGCCGACGTTGCGGAACGTGGTCGTGTAGATGATCTCCGAGCCGGGGATGGCCTTCTCCACGGCCTGGCGCTTCTTTTCGACCTTGCCATCGGGAGTCTTCACGCTCACTTCCATCTCGGCGATGTTGGTGAGCTCGATGTCGCCGGAGCGTTGCGCCTGCGCGTGCGCGGCGCCCATGCACAGGCCGGCGAGGGCGAGGACGGCGGAAAGGAACAACTTCTTCATGCTTTCTCCTGGAAATCAGTTCACGGTGGCTTTGAATTCGATGACGCGCGTGGCCGGCGCCGGGACGCTGCCGAGGGCGACCTGCAGGGTTCTGTCGACGACGCTCGCGGCATCCCCGTCTTCGGCGTCGGTGCGGGGCGAGCCGTCCACGGTGAGGCTGCCGCGCACATAGGAAAGTGCATCGGGCAGCGGGTCCTTGATGACGACGTTGTCGGCCAGGCCGGTGCCGCCGAAGGTCACGACGAGGCGGTACGTCAGGACGGATCCGGTCATGACGCGGTTGCCACCCGAGGGATCGACGACGGCGAGTACGCTCTTGGCCAAGGTGGCGTTCACGCCGGAAACCAGATACGCGCCGCTCGCGCGGCCCTGGCCGCCGCCGGCACCCACGACGATTTGCATCCCGTTCAGGGTGCCGACCTGCGTTCCCGGCGTCGCGCCCGCGGCACCGGGCGTGGTGGAGACCGCCGCCAGCGCGGAATTGCCGGTAGCGCCATTGGGCTGGCCGGCGGGAATCGCGCTCACGAGATAGATGGCTCGGCTCCCATCCGCCGGCAGGACCAGGTCCGTGACCGCGGGGACGTAGACGGTGTCGGCGTCCGGACCGGTCGACTGGAATCCGGGGCGCGCGCCGCTTTCGATCCAGATGGCGCCGGCCTTGGCCGCCTGGGGATCGAACTGGTCGCCCGGGATGTCGTCGCTGCGCACGAGCCGGAAGGTGGCGGATGCGTTGCCCGTGTTGGAGACGACGAAGGCCAGGGGCTTGTCGAGATCGGGCGAGTTGGCCAGCACGGGGGCACCGTCCTGCCAGGTGACCGCGACGCTGATGACCTGGGCCACGGTGACTTGGGGCGCTTCCGCCACGATCGGCTGCTGCCGCTTGCCGTCCAGGGAGTAATGGAGCGTCGCCGCGTTCGGAATCCGAACGCCGGCCGGAGTGCCCACCGCTCCGGCGAGCGCGGGCAAGAGGAGGCCCGTCACCGCCGCCAGGACGGTGATCAGGGTTTTCCAGGTAGTCCCACGCCTCTTCACGCTTGTGTTTACTTCTAGAAACAGATGTTTCTTTGCGCGGAGTCTAGGAGAACCAGATGGAGGATTGACAGCCGAGGTCAGCGAGCTTAAGGAATCCCCGTAAACCTGGCTGTATTTCCGTCCAGTGGAGAACGGGGCCGAAGTTCTCCTGCAGAGACCGGCGTCTACGACGTGTGTCTGCTCTTGCTACGCAGGTCGGTCGATGCGCGCAAAAGGTGCGGGCACGCCCGCAGCAGGCGTGCGGGCGGCGGCGCCTCAGTTGTACGAGATGGTGAACGTCATCGCCGAATTGGCCGCCCCTCCCCCGACCGTGGGGCCCGTCTTGTAGTAGCGGGCTTTCAGGGGAATGGAGTAGTTGCCGCCGCTGTTGGCGACCGTCCGCTTCGACGCCATCGCCAGCGGCGCGCCGGTCGCATCGAGCAGTTGCACGCCGACACCCGCGGCCGTCGAGGCCGCGTCGAGGGCCACCACGGTATTTCCGGTTCCTGGCACGACGGCCGTGGCGGGGTCGATCTGGTACGCGATGCGGCCCGCGCCGGAGGGGCAGTTCCTCAACTCGATCGTGAAGTCGGTTGCGGCCGTGGTCGAACCGGGCCCGCCGAATTCCGACGCGTTGCGGCTGCCCAGGTTGACGGTGACGTCGGACGTGGTGCAGGGCGCGGTACCCGGCGTCTGCGTGTTGAAGGACTTGAGCCGCAAGCGGTGCAGCATGCGTGCGTTCACCAGGGCGTCCGGCGAGTCGCTGATGTAGTCGAACGCGATCTCGCCGACGCTGGCCGAATCGCCGCCCGCCGTGACGGGAGCGATGACGACCAGCGAAACCTGGTACGAAGGGGACAAGGCTCCCTTGAAGTTGAGGGCCGGGGTGGCCCAGCGGGTCGGGCTGTTCCTGACCGAGGTGAAGCTGGTGACTTCCACGATCCTGACGCCGAGATAGGGAATGCCGGTCTTGTACACGTTCGCCACGCCGGATGGCTGCAGCGACGTCGCATGCACGGCGTAGGCCTGGCCCTGGCCACGGCAATCCACGCTCACCGGCGGCAGCGTGACGACGGGGCTGCTCCAGACGGTCGTCCCGACGGGCGAGCCCGTGGGGACGATCAGCTTGCCGCCGCTTCCCGCCAGCACCTCGATGGTGGTCGTCTCGTCGTCGTCGGCATAGCACCGCGCCCAGGCACCGGGGTTCACCAGGAGGAGCGCGAACACCGCCGCGAGCACGATCTTCAGCAGGGGCGTCTTCATCGGGGATGGATGTCCTTGACAAGTACCAGGCGCGGGCCGGGCGCATCGTCCGCTGCGGCGGTGCTGTCGCTGCAGATGCCACTGCCCTTGGTCAATGCATCCGCGCGGCCGCCCTGGTGGGTCGACAGGTGGTACGAAAGCCGGCATTGCTGGTGATTGCCTGCATCGAGCACGACGGTCAGGACGCCGCTGTCCTCCTTCAGGCCGCGGGCCAGGATGCGTCCGCCCTGGGCGACGGTGCCCACGGGGAGACCGTTGGCGTCGCGCACTTCGGCGCCGAAGGGCAAGGGCTCGCCATCGACGCGCCGGCCTTCGATGATGGCCGTGCGGCCGGTGTTCTCGGTTTCGAACTTCACCTTGACCACGGCGCCGGCGGTAGGCGTGGCCAGCTGCATGGTGGACTTGAGTTCGATGTTGAGGGGCAACCCCTTCGGATCGATCGTGATCTCGTTGCGCGCGAAAGGCGTGAGGCTGGAGACGACGGCGTGTCCCCACGGGTCCACGCGCAGGCCCGCTCCATTGGCCACCCGCGCGCCGGCCGCGTCCTTGGCCTCCACCACCGCCACCGTGTCACCCAGGCTGGGCGTGAGGGCAATGCCGCCGGAGTAGGCGACCAGGCCGCCGGAAATGCCCGCGCTCAGCTGCGTGGAGTTGCTGCTGCGGCTGAAGCTGGCACCGAGCGCAGCCACCGGCGACGCATAGGAGACGCTTCCCCCCACGATGTTGCTGGTGGCCACGCCCGTGTCGCTGCGCCCCATGTTCACACCGTAGGCCACGGCGTTGTCCGCGCCCAGCGTGCCGTTCACCGTGGTCTGGAAGCTGCTGCCGCCGAGGGAATCCCGCTGCACGATGCTGGTGAGGGAAGGCGCCTGGAAGCCATCCCCCAGGGGCAGGCTGGCCGTGAAGGTGACGCGGTTTTCCGCCCTTCGCTGGGTGAGATCGAGCTGGCGGGACAGAGCCAGGCCGTAGTGGACGCGCTTGTAGCTGTTGCTGTAGCCGGCCTGGAACTGCACGTCGCGGCCGCTGCGGTTCCAGTAGTCCTTGACCGAGCCTGACAGGTAGAAACTGCCCCAGCCCGGCGCCAGGCTCTGGTCCAGCGTGGCCTGGAGCTTTCCGCGCTCGATGCCGCGCAGGAACACGGACTGGCCGGCTTCCGGTTCGCGCAGCCGGATGGCATCTGCAAGACCCAGGTAGCCCCTGGTGGAATAGCGGTAGGCCGCCAGGGTGATGTTGGTGCTGGTGGGCTCCAGCAACTTGCTGTAGCTCAGGCGCAGGCTCTCGCCGTCCTGGTCCGGCTGCTCGCGCAAGCGGGTCTTGGCATGGATGAAGTCGAGGCCGAAGGCGCCATAGTCCGTGTTCAGCGCCAGGCCTGCGCCCGCGGCGGCGTAGCCTTCGGAGGCCAGGAGGCCGCCGTAGCCGGTCAGCAGGTTGGAGAATCCATGTTGCACGGTGCCCTGCAGGAGCAGGGGGCTGGCAGCGATGGTCGCATCCCGGTACTGGCCCGCTGCCAGGCTGTAGCGGGTGCTGCCGGCGCGCAGGGCGTTGACGGCCGCCGCATACGGCACGCGCGAGACGTGCACGCTGCCATCGGCTTCGCTGAGCGTCACTTCCAGGTCGCCGCCATACCCCGTGGGATACAGGTCGTCGATCACGAAGGGCCCCGGGGCGACGGTGGTTTCGTGCAGCAGGTTGCCGTTCTGCCGGATCTGCACACGCGCATTGCTGCGGGCGATGCCGCGCACGACGGGTGCGTAGCCGCGCCGGGACTCCGGCAGCATGCGATCGTCGCTCGCGAGCTGGATGCCGCGGATGCCGGCGCTGTCGAACAGGAATCCGTCGGTGAACGCGTCCCCGAGCGTGAGCTGGCTTTTCAGCGGGATCACGGATCGCTGCAGGCTGGCCTGCACGTTCTGGTAGCGGCTGCCGGCATGGGGTTCGTGGGTGAGGTTGCCGCGGTGGCGCAGGCGCCAGGGGCCCCAGTTGAGGCCTGCGGCGAGACCGAGGAACCCGCTGGTGGCGGTCTCGCCCCGGCTTTCGCTGTGAAAGACATTGGCGTTGTATTGCAGCAGGGCGGCATCGACGCCCTCGTCCCAGTACTGCGGGTCCACGTAGCCGCGGGGCTGCCGCAGCATCGCGGCCTGCGGAACGCTCACGTCCAGGCGTTGTTCGCCGAGGTCGAAGCTGGCGGTCGCGGCCGCCACCAGGGCGGGCAGTGGCACGCAGGTGCCGGGGCCCGGGTCCAGGCGGGCGCGGGCTTCGGCCTTCAGGTGGGCGGAGTCCACGCCGATGCGATCCAGCAAGGACCGATCGAAGCAGGGTTGCACGTCCTGCCGGTCGGCGCCCACCGGCTGCAGCTGTACGTCGATGCGGCCGATCCAGGCCTGGTTCACATAGAGCTCGGCCCGGTAGGTCCCGGGCGATGCGACGTTGCCCCGCTGGAAGCGGCTCAGGTCGATGGGCGCGCTGCCGGTGTTGCGCAGGAACTGGCTGTTGAACTCGATGTCCGCGGCTTCGCCCTTGGCCCAGGCCATGCCGCTCGCAGCCGCCGCGCCGGCGATCAGCAGGCCCGCCGCCTTGCACATCGCCCGGCGGGTCGGCAGCGAAGCAGGGAGGGCACGCATGATCGAGCTCTTGCATGGATTCCGGGCCGACGTCCGTCCTGCCGGTCAGCGTTGCCGGCGCGCAGGGCGCCCGGGCTGCCGGGGATGGGCGCGGGTCACACGACCAGCGCGTGCCTGGACATCAATTCAACGTGGACTCTCCCGTGATCGCGCCGCCGAAGTCGTTGATGGCCTGGTAGCGCAGCTTGACCGAGCCCGTCGGCAACTCGCCGGTGAGAGGGAACACCTTGGTCTCGCCCGGGCCGACC
>NZ_DASSVG010000540.1:0-10094 GCF_035706265.1 Ramlibacter sp.
CTCAGCGACCCGTCGACGTCCGCGGCGCTGCTCATGCCCGCCGGCCCGCAGGGCCCGGCCTGGCTCGTCACCCCCAACTACCAGGCCATCTGGCGCTACAACCGCGCCGACACCTACGCGCTGGCGATCGGGCTGCTGTCCGATGCCTTGCGCGGCCTGCCGCCGCCGCAGGCGGCCTGGCCCACGGACGATCCCGGCCTGTCGCGCGCGGAATTCCGGGAGCTGCAGCAGCTGCTGCTGGATCGCGGCCATTGCGAGGTGCGGGTGGACGGGTCCGAAGGCCCGCGCACCGGCGCCGCCATCCGCGCCGAGGAAGCCCGGCTCGGCCGGCCTGAGACCGGGCGCGCCGGCAGCCAGCTGCTGGCCGCCCTGCGTGAGCAGCGGGCGGAAGCGGTGTCCTGCCCGGTGGCGGAGCGCTGATCAACAAGGTGCAGCAAGTTGGGCAAAGTGTTACCAACGGGAACCATCGGCGCGGCCCACGGCGCTGCGCGCCTCTTCTAGGATGAGCCACCTCGCGGAGGACAACCACATGCGCATGGCACGCCACTTCCCGTCCCGAACGATCGCGGTCCTGCTCGCCGCGGCCCTGGCCGCGCCGTATCCGGCCGCCTGGGGCGGGATGATCGACAACGAAGCGCTCGCCGCCCACGGCAGCGAGGCCGCAAGCACCCAGCCCGAGACCGACCGGGCCAAGGTGCAGGCCTTCCTGGAACGCGCGGACATCCGCGAGCGCCTGCAGGCCATGGGCGTGAGCGGCCTGAACGCGAGTGGCCGCGTCGATGCGATGACCGACGCGGAGGTCCATGCGCTCGCCGAGCGCATCGACGCGATGCCCGCGGGTGGCGCGCTCAGCGACCGCGACCTGCTCATCATCATCGTGATCGCGGTCATCATCGCCATCCTGATCTGAGGCCCGCGGGGCGCCCGCACGGGCGCTGCCGACCCCCCTGGCGCCACCGTCGGAGTGGGGGTGGGCCCGCGCCCGTAAAATACGCCGCATGGGCGACGATGCTCCGATGAACCTGACGCACCACTTCCTGATCGCCATGCCGGGCCTTCAGGACGCGTCGTTCGCGCGCTCGGTGGTGTACCTGTGCGAGCACAGCCCCAAGGGTGCCCTGGGCCTGGTGATCAACAAGCCCACGGACATCAACCTGAAGAACCTGTTCGAGAAGGTGGACCTGCCCCTGGGCCGCACCGACCTGGCCAGCACGCCGGTGCTGCAGGGCGGCCCGGTGCAGACCGAGCGCGGCTTCGTGCTGCACGAGGCGGTGCACGCGGAAGGCGCCGACGCCAGCGAGTCGGTCTACGCCTCCACCATGACCATCGCCGGCGGGCTGGAGATGACCACCTCCAAGGACGTGCTGGAGGCGATCGCCACCGGCGCCGGGCCGCGCAAGCTGCTGGTCACGCTCGGCTACTCCGCCTGGGGCGAGGGCCAGCTCGAGTCGGAACTGGCCGAGAACAGCTGGCTCACCGTCGGCGCCGACACCAGCGTGATCTTCGACACCCCGATCGAGGAGCGCTACGAGAAGGCGCTGTCGCTGCTGGGGCTGCAGTCGTGGATGCTGTCGCCGGGCGCGGGGCATGCCTGACAGCCCGCCGTCGCCCGCCGTTCCCGCGCAGTTCCAGACTTTTCTCGCTTTCGATTTCGGCCTCAAGCGCACCGGCGTCGCGGTGGGCAACCGCATGCTGCGCACGGCCACGCCCCAGGCCACCATCCGCGCCGACGGTACCGAGGCCCGGCTGGCGCAGGCCGAGGCGCGGGTGCGCGAGTGGCAGCCCGACGCGCTGGTCGTCGGCGTGCCGTTCCACCCCGATGGCGCCAGCCACGAAAATACCGCCCGGGCGCGCAAGTTCGCGCGCCAGCTGCGCGGGCGCTGCGGCAAGCCGGTCTACGAAGTCGACGAACGCTACAGCACCACCGAGGCGCTGGCCTCGGGCGCGCGCGACGCCGACGCGGCCTCGGCCTGCGTCATCCTGGAACAATTCCTGAGGAGCCTGCCTTGAATCCCGCCTCCGCCGCCCCCGGCGCGCTGTTCCTCGACGCCGAGGGCCTCTACCGCGAGCTGCTGCACGGCGTGCAGCGCCTGCTGCAGCCCGACACGCAGCTGGTCGGCATCACCTCCGGCGGCGCCTGGCTGGCCGAGCGCCTGCAGAAGGACCTCGGGCGCCCGGGCGAAGCCGGCGTGATCTCGTCGGCGATGCACCGCGACGACTACGCCCGCCGCGGCCTCTCGGCCACCGCCCAGACCAGGCTGGACTTCGACGTCAACGGCGCCCGCATCCTGCTGCTGGACGACGTGCTCTACACCGGCCGCACCATCCGCGCCGTGCTCAACGAGCTGTTCGACTACGGTCGGCCGGCCCACGTGGCGCTGGCAGTGCTGGTGGACCGCGGCGGGCGCGAACTGCCGGTGCAGGCCGACTACGCCGCCGCCCGCGTGAGCCTGCCGGCCAGCCAGTCGCTGGCGCTGGCGCGCGACGCCGGCGGCCTGTTCACCTTCGCGGTCGAGACGGCGAGCTGAGTTTCCGGACCACCAAGATCATGCTCTACAAGCGAAACCCACAACTGAACAAGAACGGAGAGCTGATCCACCTGCTCTCGATCGAGGGTCTGCCGCGGGACATCCTGATGCAGATCCTCGACACCGCCTCCAACTTCGTGAGCATCAGCGACCGCGAGGTGAAGAAGGTGCCGCTGCTGCGCGGCAAGAGCGTGTTCAACCTGTTCTTCGAGAACAGCACGCGCACGCGCACCACCTTCGAGATCGCGGCCACGCGCCTGTCGGCCGACGTGATCAACCTGGACATCGCGCGCTCCTCCACCGCCAAGGGCGAGTCGCTGCTGGACACGATCGCCAACCTCTCCGCGATGGCGGCGGACCTGTTCGTGGTGCGCCACAGCGAGTCGGGTGCGCCCTTCCTGATCGCGCAGCACGTCGCGCCGCACGTGCACGTGGTCAATGCCGGCGACGGCCGCCACGCGCACCCCACGCAGGGGCTGCTCGACATGTACACCATCCGCCACTACAAGAAGGACTTCAGCAACCTCACGGTGGCGATCGTGGGCGACGTGCTGCACTCGCGGGTGGCGCGCTCCGACATCCACGCGCTCACCACGCTCGGCTGCGCCGAGGTGCGGGTGGTCGGGCCCAAGACCCTGGTGCCGGGCGACATGGCGCAGATGGGCGTGCGCGTGTGCCACTCGCTGGAAGAGGGCATCAAGGGCTGCGACGTGATCATCATGCTGCGGCTGCAGAACGAGCGCATGAGCGGCGCGCTGCTGCCGTCGTCGCAGGAATTCTTCAAGCGCTACGGCCTCACGCCGGAGCGCCTCACGCTGGCCAAGCCCGATGCGATCGTGATGCACCCGGGGCCGATCAACCGCGGCGTGGAGATCGATTCGGAAGTGGTGGACGGCAAGCAGAGCGTGATCCTGCCGCAGGTGACCTTCGGCATCGCGGTGCGCATGGCGGTGATGGGCATCGTGGCCAACAACGTGCGGGAGGCGGCATGAAGATCCTGGTGAAAGGCGGCCGCGTCATCGACCCCGCGCGCAACTTCGACGCCACCTGCGACGTGGCGCTGGCCGCCGGCCGCGTGCTGGGCGTGGGCAACGTGCCCGAGGGATTCAGCGCCAACCGCGTGATCGACGCGTCGGGCTGCATCGTCATGCCGGGCTTGGTCGACCTGGCGGTGCGGCTGCGCGAGCCGGGCCACGAGCACGAGGGCATGCTGGAAAGCGAGATGGCCGCTGCGGTGGCCGGCGGCGTGACGTCGGTGGTCTGCCCGCCGGATACCGACCCCGTGCTGGACGAGCCGGGGCTGGTCGACATGCTGAAGTTCCGCGCCGAGAAGCTGCACCAGGCGCGCGTGTTCCCGCTCGGCGCGCTCACGCGCAATCTCGCCGGCGAGGTGCTGACCGAGATGGCGGAGCTCACCGAATCGGGCTGCGTCGGCTTCAGCCAGGCCGAGGTGCCGCTGCAGAACACGCAGGTGCTGCAGCGCGCGCTGCAGTACGCCTCCACCTTCGACTACACGGTGTGGCTGCGGCCGCAGGAATACCACCTGGGCAAGGGCGTGGCCGCCAGCGGCCCGCTCGCCACCCGGCTGGGGCTGCCCGGCGTGCCGGTGGCGGCGGAAACCATCGCGTTGCACACGATCTTCGAGCTGTTGCGCATCACCGGCGCCCGCGTGCACCTGTGCCGCATCAGCAGCGCCGCCGGCGTGGAGCTGGTGCGCCAGGCCAAGCGCGAGGGACTGAAGGTCACCTGCGACATCAGCATCAACTCGCTGCACCTGACCGACGTGGACATCGGCTACTTCGACGCTCGGATGCGGCTGAGCCCGCCGCTGCGCCAGCAGCGCGACCGCGACGCGCTGCGCGCCGGGCTGGCCGACGGCACCATCGATGCGCTGGTGTCGGACCACACGCCGGTGGACGAGGACGCCAAGACGCTGCCCTTCGCGGAAGCCGAGCCGGGTGCGACCGGGCTGGAGCTGCTACTCGGGCTGGCGCTCAAGTGGGCCGAGCAGGACAAGGTGGAGCTCCCGCGCGCGCTCGCCGCGCTGACCCAGGGACCGGCACGCGTGCTCGGCGCCGCGCTCGGCACGCTGCAGGCCAGCGCCGGCCAGCTGCTCGATGGCGGCGTGGCCGACGTCTGCATCTTCGACCCGCGCGCGGCGTGGCAGGTGGAACCGGCGCGCCTGCGCAGCCAGGGCCGCAACACGCCGTTCGCGGGGCACGAGCTGCCCGCGTCGGTGCGCTGCACCATCGTCGGCGGGCAGATCGCGTACGAGGCGAAGGCAATGTGAATTCCCTGCGCGCGCTGTGGCGGCTGGTGCGCGCGCTCGTGCATGCGCTGGCCGGCTGGCTGACCATCACGCTGCTGTTCCCGCGCTGGGACACGCAGCGGCGCAACGCCACCGTGCAGGCCTGGGCCCAGCGCATGCTGCGTGTGCTGGGCATCCCGCTGCACGTGAGCGGGCAGGCCCCGGTGCAGGGCCCGGTGCTGCTGGTCGCCAACCACCTCTCCTGGCTCGACATCCTGGTGCTGCATGCGGCGCGGCATTGCCGCTTCGTCGCCAAGTCGGACGTGCGGCACTGGCCCCTGATCGGCACCCTGGCCACCGGCGGCGGCACGCTCTACATCGAGCGCGAGAAGCGGCGCGACGCCATGCGCGTGGTGCACCACATGGCCGAGAGCCTCAAGCGCGGCGAGATCGTCGCGGTGTTCCCGGAAGGGACCACGGGCGACGGCGAGACGCTGCTGCCCTTCCACGCCAACCTGATCCAGGCGGCGATCTCGGCCGGCGCGCCGGTGCAGCCGGTGGGCCTGCGCTTCGAGGACAGGCGCACGGGCCGGGGCAGCATCGGCCCGCTCTATCTCGGCGACGACACGCTGCTGTCGTCGCTGTGGCGCACGCTCGCGGGCCCGTCCTTCGTGGTGCACGTGCGCTTCGGCGAGCCGCAGCAATGCGACGGCCGCGATCGCCGGCAGTGGGCGCATGAGCTGCACGCCGTGGTCGACGTGCTGCGCAAGCCCTCGGGTGCCCGGCCTGCCTCAGGCCGGGAATGACGCGATCGGCGGCGCGGCCGCGGCCGCTTCGCGCTGGAAGGTGACCACGTGATCCACCTGGGCGCGGATGCCGATCCACTCGCCGATGTGGTGGTCGTGGTGGCTGGGCACGTGGGCGAGCAGGGTCTCGCCGGAAGCGAGCTGCAGGGTGTAGAGGAACTCCGAGCCGCGGAAGGCCTTGCGCACGATCTGCGCCTTCACCGGCGCGTCGTCGTCGTGCACGATGTCGTCGGCGCGCAGCAGCACCTCGCACTGGCCGAAGCCGAAGGCCGAGGGCAGCACGCATTCGGCACCGTCGGTCAGCGGCCCGAGCGCCGTGTGCACGACCACCTGGTCGCCCACCCGCTTGAGCGTGGCCGGCGCGAACACGCCGTGGCCGATGAAGTCGGCGACGAAGCGCGTGGCCGGCCGGTGGTACAGCGAGTACGCGTCGTCCCACTGGTGCAGCCGACCCTCGTGCATCACGCCGATCCCGTCGCCGGTGGCAAACGCCTCGAGCTGGTCGTGGGTGACGAACAGCGCCGTCGCGCCGGCGGACTTGAGGATGCCCCGCACCTCGTGCGCGAGCCGCTCGCGCAGGTCGACGTCGAGGTTGGAGAAGGGCTCGTCGAGCAGCAGCAACTGCGGCCGCGGTGCCAGCGCGCGCGCCAGGGCCACGCGCTGCTGCTGCCCGCCGGAGAGCTCGTGCGGCATGCGCTTCTCGGTGCCGGCCAGGCCGACGAGGCCCAGCACCTCGGCCACGCGCTCCTTGCGCTCGGCGCGCGAGAGCCGCCGCTCCAGCCCGAAGGCCACGTTGCGCTGCACGTCGAGGTGCGGGAACAGGGCATAGTCCTGGAACACCATGCCGACCTGCCGCCGCTCGGGCGGCACGTTCACGCTGGCGCCGGCGACCGGCTGGCCCGACACCAGGATCTGCCCGCCGCTGGCCGGCTCCAGCCCGGCCACCGCCCGCAGCAGGGTCGTCTTGCCGCACCCGGAGGGGCCGATCAGCACGCCGATCTCGCCCGCGTTCAGGCCGAGGGAGACACCTTCCACGGCCGGGCGCGGACGGCCCGGATAGCGGACACTCAGCTGGCGCAGCTCGAGATGCATGACATCCATTCTAGTTGCATACAATTCTCATTCACTTGACAAATGACAAGCGCCCCGGCGCCCGGGCTGCTTAACCTCGGGTCCATGAAACTGCGTCGGCTGGCCGACCTGCCCCTGCTGCTGGTCGCCGGCCTCCTCGTGCTGCCGGTGCTGGCGGTGTTCGCCTCCTGGCTGTCGTGGAACGCGGCCAGCAGCCAGATCCTGCGCGAGATGGGCGCCACCGTGCTGCCCGACTATGCGCTCACCAGCGTGATCCTGTGTGTCGCGGTGGCGATCGGCGCCGCCGCCGTGGGCAGCGCCGCCGCGGCTGCCGTCACCCTGTTCGACTTTCCCGGCCGGCGCACCTTCGAATGGGCGCTGCTGCTGCCGCTGGCCATGCCGGCCTACGTGATCGCCTACGCGTACACCGACTTCCTGCAGTTCGGCGGCCCGCTGCAGACCTGGATCCGGGCCCAGTTCGGGCTGGAAGGGCGCGTCTTCCCCGAGGTGCGCAACCTGCCGGGCGCGGTCGGCGTGTTCGTGTTCGCGCTCTATCCCTATGTCTACCTGCTGGTGCGCACCGCGCTGGCCGAACGCGCGGCGCAGCTGATGGAGGCGGCCCGGCTGCTCGGCGCGCCGCTCTCGCGCCGCATCCGCACCGTGGCGCTGCCGCTAGCGCGGCCGGCGATCATGGCGGGCGTGGCGCTCGCGCTGATGGAGACGCTGGCCGATTTCGGCGTGGCCAGCTACTTCGGCATCCAGACCTTCAGCACCGGCATCTACAAGGCCTGGCTGGCGATGGACAACCGCATCGCCGCGGCGCAGCTCGCCACGCTGCTGTTGCTGGCGGTGGCCGTGCTGCTGGCGCTGGAAACGCGAGCGCAGAAGCGGCTGCGCTTCGCCGGCGGCCGTGCGCGCGGCGGCGCCGAGGCGCAGCCGGTTGTCCTGGGCGGCCCGGCGCGGCTGCTCGCCTGGAGCGTGTGCAGCGTGCCGATCCTGCTCGGCTTCGTGCTGCCGGTGGCCTGCATGCTGCGGCCGCTGGCGGCCGACTGGTCCGTGCTGCCGTGGAACCGCTTCCTGCAATGGTCCTTCAACAGCCTGCGGCTGGGCGGCATCAGCGCGGTGCTGGCCGTCGCCACCGCGCTGCTGCTGGCGTTCCGCCTGCGCCGCTCGCCGGGCGGCGTCACGCGCCGCGTGGTGCAGATGGCCGCTCTGGGTTATGCGGTGCCCGGGGCGGTGCTCGTGGTGGGGCTGCTGCTGCCGGTGGGCTGGCTGCAGGAGGCGTGGCCGCAAAGCGGCGTGGGCTACTGGATGACGGCCACCATCCTCGGCATCGTCTGGGCCTACCTGGTGCGCTTCGTCTCGGTGGCCCTGCAGTCCGTGCAGAGCGGCTATGCGCGCATCCCGGCCAGCCTGGACGATTCCGCCCGCATGCTGGGCACGGGCGGGGCCGCGCTGCTGGCGCGTGTGCACTGGCCGCTGCTGAAGCGCTCCACCGCCGCCGCCGCGCTGCTGGTCTTCGTCGACGTGATGAAGGAGCTGCCTGCCACGCTGGTGCTGCGGCCCTTCAACAGCGACACGCTGGCCGTGGTGGCCTACCAGCTCGCGCGCGACGAGCGCCTGGGTGAGGCGGCGCTGCCTTCGCTGGCCTTGGTCGTGGTCGGCCTGGTGCCCGTGGTGCTGCTCAGTCGGACCCTGCGCGCCGCGCCGGCGGCCGGGCCCGATCCTGTGCGTGCCTGATCAGAGGTCGTCGCTCGCCCATTCCTGGCGGCGCACCGGCGGCTTGCGGAACACCACTTCGCCGGTGGGCACGTGCACCACGCGGATCTCGCTGTCGGAGGTGAAGCTCTTGGCGGCCAGGCTGACCGCCAGTGCGCGGTCGTGCACCGCGTAGTTCCTCGATCCGTTGGCGGGCCAGAAACGACCGGCGATGGGTTGGCTGCTTTCGATCCGGTAATCGGCGGAAGTCATCCGAAGCTCTCCTGCTCGTCGCGTCTGCTGTTTTTGCATCTGTCTCGCGGCGATCCTAGGGCGCCTTCGCGGCGATGCGAAGACCGTTCGTAGATACGAGGGCCTCGATGATGTAACCCTTCGCAATGGTGCGGCGCAACACCGCTTGCAGCAATGCAGAGATCAGGTTGCGTGCTTAACCGCGTTTAAGCGATGTGCGCAGAAACGCCCGTGCGTGAGTCGTGATGGACCGATTGGTCAGGCTCAGTTCAGGCGGTCTGGCGTTGGTGTCCTTGCTGCGGCACTTCCAGCGCCACGCGTTGCTGCTGCGTGCCGAGTGCTCGCGACGAGGCGCCGCGGTTCTGCGACGAGGACCCGAACACCGCTTCAATGAAAGGCGCATGCGCTGCATGACGCGCCGCAGCATGCGATGCGCGCGGAACGCGCGCTGGAGCTGCCGGTGGTCTGGCTTGCGCAAGGCCGCCTGCCTGCACGCCGCTCGTCTGACCTCCCACTGCGGCTGTAGCGGTCAGCCTACAGATGCAGGCTTTCCGCTTGCCTACTCTGGAAGGACCCTTCAGCATCTGGCCCCAATCCATGCAACGGCTCTTCGCCTCCCGCCGGCCCGCCCTTTCCGAGGGCGCGCATGGGGAGTCGTCGCGCGAAGGCCGCGACTGCGAACGCTCGCATCGGCTCACGGTGCTGCTCCTGTTCCCCCGGCTCGATGCCCGCCCCGGGCCCTGGCTGCTGTTCCTCACCGCGGTGTGCAGCTTCGTCGCGATCCGCGCGCTGGAGCTGGCGCACCTCTGAGCGCCATACAATGGCGGCCTCGCCGCCGTAGTTCAATGGATAGAACGAGCGCCTCCTAAGCGCTAGATACAGGTTCGATTCCTGTCGGGGGCGCCAGCGCGGCGCGGCGCGGTGCGCCGCTGCGCCCCCGGCTGTCGGGGGTGAATAGGAACCCCCTCACCCCAGCCCTCTCCCCGAGGGGGAGAGGGAGCCGATCACTGGGACCAGCTCCGGGGAGCGAAGTGTGCGTAGGCTGGCGGTGGAGCGACAGCGAAACCCCAGCGATCAAGAGACGGCGGTCACTCGCTCAGCAACCGCATTGCCTCTTCCAGGCCCTTGATCGTGAGCGGGTACATGCGGTGGTTCATCAGCTGCTGTATGACCGAGATGCTCTGGCGGTATTGCCAGACGCCTTGCGGCTCGGGGTTGATCCAGACGAACTTCGGGAAGGCATGCGTCAGGCGCTGCAGCCATTCGGCGCCGGCTTCCTCGTTGTTGTATTCGACGCTGCCGCCCGGTTGCAGGATCTCGTAGGGGCTCATCGTCGCGTCGCCGACGAAGACCAGCTTGTAGTCCTTGTTGTACTTGCGGATGATGTCCCAGGTCGGGAACTTCTCGCTGAAGCGCCGGCGGTTGTTCTTCCACATGAAGTCGTAGACGCAGTTGTGGAAGTAGTAGAACTCCAGGTGCTTGAACTCCGCC
>NZ_DASSVG010000541.1:0-4095 GCF_035706265.1 Ramlibacter sp.
CTCGTGGCCAGCCCCATGCTGGCGCAGGCCCAGCCCGCCGCGCCGGCCGCGCGCGTGCCGGGCATCGATGCCGCCGACCGCGTCTTCATCACCAACGAGGATTCGAACACCATCGCGGTGATCGACCCGGCCACCAACACGGTGGCGCGCACGATCAACCTCACCAGCTTCGACGAGGATCCGCGGCCGCCCTTCCGCTACGTCACCGGCGGCGTGGCCCCCACCCACGCGGCCATGATCCACAAGCCGCTGTACCACGGCTGCATCGATGCGCACGGCGCCGTGCCCTCGCCCGACGGCCGCCTCATCGCCACCAGCGGCCGCGGCTCCAGCAACATCTACCTCACCGACACCGCGCAGCTGCGCGTGATCGGCAACACGCCCAATCCGGCGGCCGGCAGCAGCACCAACGCCGAGCGGATCACGACCGGGCTGCTGGTCGGGCGCGAGCCGCACGAGCCCACCTTCTCGCGCAACGGCAAGGAGCTGTGGGTCACCATCCGCGGCGAGGACCGCATCGCCGTGATCGACGTCGAAGCGGCCATCCGCCACCTGCGCGGCGACGCCTCGGCGCAGACCATCCGCATGTACGTGGGCACGCTGCCCGGGCCGGCGCAGGTCTGGTTCAACCGCGAGAACACGATCGCCTTCGTGGCCAGCCAGAAGGTGTCGAAGGTCGACGTCTTCGAGCTGCGCATGGACGCCGGCGGCTTCACCTTCCCGCAGCGGCGCACGACGCTGGACATCGCGGAGCAGGACAAGCCGGGCTTCACGCCCTTCCTCAAGACCACGCCGGACGGCAACGAGGTGTGGTTCTCGCACAAGCTGGCCGATGCCGTCTCGTGCCGCTCCACCCGGCCCGAGTTCGGCCTGCTGGACCTGGTGCCGCTGGGCGCGAACGCGCGGCCGAACCACGTGGAGTTCGTCGAGAACCCGCGCGGCAAGGTGACGTACGCGAGCCTGGCGCGGGTGGACGACAACGGGCCGGGCGGCGTCGCCTCCAGCCGGATCGCCATCATCGACCGCGCCGCGGCGCCGGGTGCGCGCAAGGTGGTGGGCACCTTCTTCACCCATGGCCGCGAGTCGCACGGGCTCTGGACCAACCCGGAGAACACGCTGCTGTACGTGGCGCACGAGCAGGACGAGCTGCCCGGCACCCCCAACGCGGGGCAGACGGTGTGCAGCGCCTTCGACGTGCGCGATCCGCTGCGCCCCGCCTTCATCGCGCAGATCCCGCTCGGCTCGCTGGCGCTGCCCTCGGGCGAGCTGCGCAACAAGAAGAGCATCAACCTGGTGTACGTGCGCGTCGGCGCGCGGGGGCAGACGGGGTGAGGAGCGCCGCACGGCCGCCCGAAGGCGCTCGCCCCCTCCGCTTGCGGAGGGGGGAGGCGGAGCACGGAGTGCGCAGCCTGGGGGAGGTCGAATGAGTTTCACCAGTGAAATGGAAGACGCGATGGCGCGGATGATGAGCGCCATGCACGCCCCTGCGCCCACCGGCGATCCCGACATCGACTTCCTCGCGATGATGATCCCGCACCATGCAGGCGCGGTGGACATGGCGCGCGCGGTGCTGCGGTATGGCCGCGATCCCGCCACGCGCCAGCTGGCGGAGGAGATCATTGCGGGGCAGACGATCGAGATCGAGGGCATGCAGCGCAGGCTGGCGGTGCTGCGGCGGCCCGGGCGCGAGCCGGAGTTTCCGGCACTCGGGGGCACGCGCGGGCCTTGACGTTGTTCCTCCCTCCCCCTCCGGGGGAGGGCTGGGGTGGGGGCGCTCCGCGCTCCAGTAAAGTCCGCCCCCATGTCTCCGCACCTCTACGCCCTGGGCGCGATCGCGCTCTGGGCGTCGCTCGCCGCGCTCGGCGTCACGCTGCGCCACGTGCCGCCCTTCCTGCTCACCGGCCTCGCCCTCGTGATCGGCAGCGTGCCGGCCTGGCCGCTGGTGCGGCAATGGCGCGTGCCGCCGCGAACCCTCGCCCTGGGCATCTACGGCCTCTTCGCCTACCACTTCCTCCTCTTCATCGCGCTGCGCCTCGCTCCGCCGGTGGAAGCCAACCTGGTCAACTACCTCTGGCCGCTGCTGATCGTGCTGCTCGCCCCGGTGCTGCTGCGCGACGTGAAGCTGCGCGCCGCGCACGTGCTCGCGGGCCTGGCCGGCTTCGCCGGTGCGGCGCTCGCGATCCTCGGCGGCGGCGGCGCCACCGGCGCCTGGTCCTGGGGCTACCTGCCGGCGCTCGGCGCGGCCTTCATCTGGTCGACCTATTCGCTCTGGACGCGCCGCGTGCCGTCGTTTCCCACCGCGGCGGTCGGCCTGTTCGGGCTCGTCTCGGGGCTGCTCTCGCTCGCCTGCCACGCGGTGCTGGAAGACCCGGCGCAGCTGTCCGCGCGCGACCTGGCATTGATCGGCGTGATGGGCCTGGGCCCGCTGGGCGCCGCGTTCTTCCTCTGGGACAAGGCGCTGAAGACCGGCGACGCGCGCCACATCGGCATCCTCAGCTACATCACGCCGCTGGCCTCGACGACGCTGCTGGTGCTGACGACGGGGCGGGCGTTGAGCGCCAGCATCGTCGGCGCCGCGGCCTTGATCATCGGGGCGGCGGTGGTGGGAACGAGGGCCAGGTAACGCCTCAGCCCGCCAGGGCCTGCGCCGGATCCTCCGAATCGACCACCTCGCGGGCCCAGGTCTCCAGGCGGCTGGCGTCGGCGCGCAGCACCTCCTGCTTGACCGCGAGAATCTGCGCCGGATGCATCGAGAAGGTGCGCAGGCCCAGCCCGAGCAGCAGGCGGGTGAATTGCGGGTCGCCCGCCATCTCGCCGCACACGCTCACGCCCTTGTTCTGGCGCCGGCATTCGGCGATGGTGTCGGCCACCAGCCGCAGCACCGCGGGATGGCAGGGGTCGTACAGGTGCGCCACCGATTCGTCCGAGCGGTCGATCGCCAGCGTGTACTGGATCAGGTCGTTGGTGCCGATCGAGAGGAAGTCGAAGTACTTGAGGAAGGTGCGCAGCGACAGCGCCGCGGCCGGGATCTCGATCATGGCCCCGAGCTGCGCCGGCCCGTAGGCCACGCCCCGGTTGTCCAGCTCGGCGCGCGCGAAGTCGATCAGCGACAGCGTCTGCCGGATCTCGCTGGCGTGCGCGATCATCGGGATCAGCAGGTTGACCTTGCCGTACGCCGCCGCGCGCAGGATGGCGCGGATCTGGGTGCGGAACATGTCCGGCTCCGCCAGGCTCCAGCGGATCGCCCGCAGCCCCAGCGCGGGGTTGACGTGCGCCTCGTCGCGGCGCGAGTCGTCGAGCGGCTTGTCGGCCCCGACGTCGAGCGTGCGGATCGTGACCGGCATGCCCTGCATGCCGTCGATGGCGCGCTTGTAGGCCTCGAACTGCTCGTCCTCGTTCGGCATGCCGCCGCTGCGCCCCATGAACAGGAACTCGCTGCGGAACAGGCCCACGCCGACGGCGCCGGCCCGCAGCGCCCCCACCGCGTCCTCGGGCAGCTCGATGTTGGCCAGCAGCTCCACCTTCTGGCCGTCGAGCGTGACGGCCGGCGTGTGGCGCAGCCGGTGCAGGCGCGTGCGCTCCAGTTCGGCCTGGCGCTGCTTGAAGCCGTATTCGGCCAGGATGATCGGCGACGGGTCCACGATCATCAGGCCGGTGTCGCCGTCGATGATCACCCAGTCGTCCTGCCGCACCAGCTGGCTGGCCGCGCGCGCACCCACCACCGCGGGGATGTCGAGGCTGCGCGCCACGATCGCCGTGTGCGACGTCCGGCCGCCGACGTCGGTCACGAAGCCGGCGAACACGCTCTGCTTGAACTGCAGCATGTCGGCCGGCGACAGGTCGTGCGCCACCAGCACCAGCGGCACGTCGACGCTGTCGTCGAGCAGCAGGTCCTGCTGCGTCTTGCGCCGCTGCGCCGGCTGCGTGACGGGCGAGGGGATGCCCTTCATGTAGCGCAGGATGCGCTCTGCCACCTGCTCCAGGTCGGCCTTGCGCTCGCGCAGGTAGTCGTCCTCCATGTCGTCGAACTGGCGCGACAGCACTTCGAGCTGCGTGGTCAGCGCCCATTCGGCGTTGTAGAGGCGGTCCACGATC
>NZ_DASSVG010000542.1:0-3512 GCF_035706265.1 Ramlibacter sp.
GGGGCTTTGGGAAGGTCATGGGCGCCGTTCGGAGGGCGCGTGGGAAGTGTAGGCAGGCCGGCCGTGCCGGGCCGATGAACGAAGGTGCCGAAGCCGATCCCACCAAGGGGACCGAGATGTAATCGGCTGTGACGATACAGAATCCGGAATCAGTTGCACTTGTGAAGAGGTGTGCAACAGCTTCCCTTGGGAAGGCGGAATCACCAGCGCGCGCCGAAGGCCCTCCGCAGCTCGTCGAGCGCGGCCTCTCCCAGCGGCTGCGGCCGGCTCGGTGCCTGCAGCCACAGCTTCGCGGTTTCCTCCAGTTCCTCCAGCACCGCCATCGCCTGCGCCGGCGTGTCGTGCCACACGTTGGGCCCCAGCCGCGTGAGCATCACTGCGCGGATCGGCGTGCCCTGGCCGGCGTAGCGCGCGATCAGCGCAGCGACTGCCTCGGCCGCTTCGGGCGCACCGGGGCGGTGGTAGGGCACGACCGGGACGTGTCCAACTTTCATCACGAAATAAGGCGTGATCGGCGGCAGCAGTTCGCCTTGCGGATCGTCCAGCGTGAGGGCGACGCAGTGCGTGCTGTGGGTGTGGATCACGCAGCGCGGCGCCGCCACGCCGAGCGCGGCATGGGCGCCGTAGATGCGCCGGTGCAGCGCCAGCGTCTTGCTGGCCGGGGCGCCGGACAGCTGCTGCCCTTGCGCATCGACGCGGGCCAGCGCATCGGGCTCGAGAACCCCGAGGCAGGCGTCGGTGGGCGTGATCAGGAAGCCGTCGTCGAGGCGCACGCTGATGTTGCCGGCGGTGGCATGCACGTAGCCGCGCTCGAACAGGCTGCGGCCGACGCGGCAGACCTCCTCGCGCAGCCGGGATTCGGTGAGGGCTCCGGTCAAGGCGATCCTTTTCTTCTTTCAATGGGCGGCGCGAAGCCGTGGCCCCGGTGCGTCTTCATGGGGCTCTCCGGTCGGTAGTGTCCCGCAGGCCCTGCCGGATCGCCTGGAGCAGCGCCTCCGGTGCCGCGGGCTTGACCAGGTGCCGGCCGAAGCCGGCCGCGCGCGCACGGGCGGCATCCGCCGCGGTGCCGTACCCGGTCAACGCCACAAGATAGCAGTTCGCGCCGTTCGGATGCGCCTTCAGCTGCGCGGCCAGCTCGTAGCCGTTCATGCCGGGCAGGCCGATGTCCAGCACGGCGACGTCGGGCTTGAAGCGGTCCAGCATGCTCAGGGCCACCCCGGGGTCGTAGGCGACCTGCACCTCCAGGCCGGAGAGTTCCAGCACCGCGGCGGCCGTCTCCGCCGCGTCCTGGTTGTCGTCCACCAGCAGCACGCGGGCGTCGACGGCGGGCGGCGGCGCGACGCTGCCGGCCTCTTCGGCCTGCGGCGGCGGCGCCGCCAGCGGCAGGCGCACGACCAGGGTGCTGCCGCGGCCTTCGCCGTCGCTCGACGCGCTGACGCTGCCGCCGTGCATCTCGATGAGGCTGCGCACGATGGCCAGCCCGAGGCCCAGGCCGCCGAGCGAGCGGTCCGTACCCTGGGGCGCCTGGTAGAACAGGTCGAACACGTGTTCCAGCACCTCGCTTGGCATGCCGACGCCGTCGTCACGCACCGTGATCTCGGCCAGTCCGCCGGCGCGCGCCAGGGCCAGCGAGATGTGGCCTTCGGGGCCGGTGAACTTGATCGCGTTGCCCAACAGGTTGTTCAGGACCTGCGCGAGCCGCACTTCGTCCGCCTCGACCCAGAGCGTTTCGGCGTCCTCCGCCACCTGCACCTCGAGGCGGCGCAGCCCGAGGACCGGCTGCGCCGCCTCCGCCGCGTGCCGCACCGCGGGTGCGAGCTGCAGCGGCTGCAGGCGGAACTCCAGCCGCTTGCCGGCGATGCGCGAAACGTCCAGCAGGTCGTCGACCAGCCGCTGCATGTGCGCCACCTGGCGCTCCATCACCTCGCGCTCGCGCCGGGTGGAGGGATCCCCCTTGCGCGCCATCAGGTGCAGCGCGGTCGCCATCGGGGCCAGCGGGTTGCGCAGCTCGTGCCCCAGCATGGCAAGGAATTCGTCCTTGCTGCGGCCGGCCTCCTCCGCGCGCTGCAGCGCCTCGGTGGCGCGGGCGAGCAGGGTCTCGCGTTCGGCCTCGGCGGCGCGCCGCTCGCGCGCGGCGCGGTCGCGGTCGGCCGAGGCGTGCGCCAGCGCGGCGCCCACCTGCTGCAGCTCCGCGACGTCCAGCCGCGGCAGGCGCACCGGCTCGCCGCGCCCCAGCGCGCCGGCGGCCGCCTTCAGGGCGTCGATCGGCTCGGTGACGTCGCGGGCGAAGTACCAGGCGAGGAAGGCCGCCAGGCCCAGCGAAGCGAGCAGCCCCGCGGCCACCGCGCCGAGCACGCCGGCGAGGCCCTTGTTCGCGTCCTCGGCCGAGATGCCGGTGGCGACCACCCAGCCCCAGGTCGGCAGCCGCGCGTAGCCCGTGTGGGCGGACGTGCCTTCCAGCGTGGTGGTGGTGCCCGTGCCTTCCCGCTCGCCGCGCTCCAGCATCGCCTGCAGCGAGGGGGCCGGGCGCTGGCTGGGATGGGGCCGCGAGCGGGCCACGCGCTGCAGGGTGGGATCGAACACCGAGACGACGGAGTGCGAGGGCACCTGCTGCCGCAGCAGCGTGGCGCGGATCTGCTCGGTGGGGATCACCGCCGTCAGCACGTAGCGCAGTTGTCCGTCGCGCTCCACCGGCAGCCGCACGGCGAAGGCGGGCACGCCGCGCGGGCCGCGCACCACGTTGCCGACCACCGGGCGGCGGGTGGTGATCGCGCGCTGCATGCTGGCCGGGTCCACCGGATCGCCCTGGGCGGCATCCGGCGCGGCGCTCGAGCTCAGGAGGATGCGCCCGCTGCCGTCGGCCAGGATGACGGCGCGCCAGCCCTGGCGCTCCGCCACCCGGCCCGCCAGCGCATGGAAGTCGCGCATCCGCGCGGGCGCGAGTTCGTCCGACAGCGCCAGGCTTTGCAGCACGCTCAAGGTGGCCGCCAGCTCCGCGTCCACGGCGGTGGCCAGGGCCCGCGAGACGGCCAGTGCGGTCTCGCGCGTGTCGCGCCCGCGTTCGGCGCTGACGTAACCGAGGACGGCGGCCGAGACGATGGCCAGCGGCAGCAGGCCGCTCGCGGCCAGCAGGAACAGCCGGAAGCGCAGCGACCGGCCCGGCGCCGGCTTGTTCATTTTTGCCGGATCACGTAGCGGACGAAGCCGTCCGCGAGGGTGAAGCGGTCATAGAGCCGGCGCGCCGGCAGGTTGTCGGCGCGGGTCATCCAGTACAGGCGGGCCCAGCCTTCGGCGCGCATGGCATTGCGCAGCCACTCGATCAGGGCGGTGCCCAGGCCGTGGCCGCGTGCGGCGGGCGTGACGTACAGGTCCTCCAGGTAGCAGACCGGTTGCGTCTCCCAGGTGTTCTCGTGCACCACGCAGTTGGCGAAGCCGTACACCTGGCCGTCCACTTCGGCCACGATGCACATGACGGCGGAATCCGGATCCAGGATGCGCTTCCAGGTCCGGCG
>NZ_DASSVG010000543.1:0-2545 GCF_035706265.1 Ramlibacter sp.
GAAGATCCCGGCCGGCATCGACGACGGCATGCGCATCCGCAGCGCCGGCAACGGCGAGCCGGGCACCAACGGCGGCCCGCCCGGCGACCTGTTCATCGAGATCCGGCTGAAGAAGCACCCGATCTTCGAGCGCGACGGCGATGACCTGCACTGCGTGGTGCCCGTGAGCATGGCGCGGGCGGCGCTGGGCGGCGAGATCGAGGTGCCCACCCTGGACGGCAAGGCCGCCATCGACATCCCGGAAGGCACCCAGGCCGGCAAGCAGTTCCGCCTGCGCGCCAAGGGCATCAAGGGCGTGCGCTCCAACTACCCCGGCGACCTGTACTGCCACGTGGCGGTGGAAGTGCCGGTGAAGCTGACCGAGCACCAGCGCAAGCTGCTGCGCGAGCTGGACGAGTCGCTGAAGAAGGGCGGGGCCAAGCACTCGCCCAACGAGGAGTCCTGGGCGGACAAGCTGCGCGGGTTCTTCAACGCGTGAGAAGGCGGCCGCGGGCCGCCTTTCTTCTTGTGTCGCCCCACGGGCACACCCGGGTGCGCACGAGTGCCCATCGGAGCACTGCAGCGCGACAATGCAGGCCATGGCCCTGAAGCTCTTTCGCAGCACAGGCTACTCGTCCCTCCTCATGCCTGGCGAGACGCGGCTCGCGACGCATCCGTCGTGGCTGGTGCTGGGCGCCAGCCTGTGGCTCGGCATCGTCGCCAACGTCGGCATCTGGCGCCTGCTGGGTGGCACCGCCGCGGACGTGCCGACCGCCATCGCTTCCGTCTTCCTGCTGGCCGGCGCGAACGGCGCGTTCCTCAGCGTGTTCGGCTGGCGCCGCACGATCCGCTTCGCCCTCACCGTGGCGCTGCTGGTCGGTGCCCTGGTCGCCTGCGGCCTCTGGAGCCAGCAGCTGCCGGTGGAGGCGCTGTGGCACGGCCCCTCCCGCTCGCTGCTGCCGGACTGGGCCAGCTTCCTGCGCTGGCAGGTGCTCGTGCTGGTGCTGCTGCTGGCCGTGGTGCCGATCGTCTGGGTCTGGAACCAGTCGCTGCGGCGGCTCTCCGGGCCGGCGCAGCTCAAGGCGAACCTGGGCGGCTTCGTGCTGTCGTCGGTGGTGTTCGTGGCCGGGCTGCTCGCTGCGGGCTGAGCGCCCGGATCTTCGCGCGCGCGGCGTTCAGAACAAGCTGCCCTGCCCTTCGGGCGCCGGCGGGCGGAACAGGTCGGTGCGGAAATCCGTCTTCTTGGCATTGAAGCCGATGCGCGCCACCGTCTTGCGGAAGCGCTGCGCCAGCAACTCGGCCCAGAGGCCGCTGCCTTTCATGCGGGTGGCGAAGTCGCTGTCGTAGTCCTTGCCGCCGCGCATTTCCTGGATGCGATGCAGCACGCGCTCGGCGCGCTGCGGGTAGTGGATCTGCAGCCACTGCCGGAACAGCGGCGCCACCTCCCAGGGCAAGCGCAGCACATGGTAGAAGGCCTCGCGCGCGCCGGCCTCCCAGGCCGCTTCCAGCACCTGCTCCATGTCGTCGTTGAGGAAGGGGATCTGCGGCGCCAGGCTCACGCCGCAGGGAATGCCGTTCTCGGCCAGCGTGCGCAGCAGCCGCAGCCGCCGGTGCGGCGCGGCGGCGCGCGGCTCCAGCCGGCGGGCCAGCTCTGCATCGAGCGTGGTGATCGTGACGTAGATGGCCGCCAGGCCCTGCTGCGCCATCGGCGCGATCAGGTCGAGGTCGCGCTCGACCCCGCTCGACTTGGTGACCAGCGCGAACGGGTGCCGCGCCTCGTGCAACACCTCGATCGCGCCGCGCGTGAGCCGCAGCTCGCGCTCCACCGGCTGGTAGCAGTCGGTGGCGGTGCCGATCGCGATCAGCTGCGGCTTGTATCCGCGCCGCGCGAGCTCCGCGCGCAGCAGCTCGCGCGTGTTGCGCTTGGCGACGATCCTGGTCTCGAAGTCCAGCCCCGGCGAGAGGTTCAGGTAGCTGTGGGTCGGCCGGGCATAGCAGTAGATGCAGCCGTGCTCGCACCCGCGGTAGGGGTTGAGCGAAAGGTTGAAGTAGATGTCCGGCGAGTCGTTGCTGGCGATGATGCTCTTCGCCGTCTCCCAGATCACCTCGGTGCGCGGAGCGGGGGCGGGATCTTCCTCCCCGTCTTGCCCCCAGCCGTCATCGAAGGCCTCGCGCGCATCGCGCTCGAAGCGGTGCGGAAACCGGGTGGCGCTGCCGCGGCCCTTGAGGGCGGCCAGCGGCACGCGCACCTCCTCGACGGTGTGGGCCGTGCTGCGGTCGATACTGTTCATGCATACAGTATGACCTGGATCAAGGACGCTGTCACACCCGAAGGTGTAAACGGCGCCGGCCTGCGCGGCGCCGGCTTCCCGCGCGTCAGGCGCTCGCGAGCGACGGCATTGCCAGGCGCTCGCGCGCCTCGGCGTATTCGCGCTTCAACCGCGCGATCAGGTCGGCCGCATGGGCGACCTCCTTCACCGCGGCGATGCCCTGGCCGCAGCCCCAGATGTCCTTCCAGGCCTTGCGGTCGCTGCCGAAGCTCATCTTGCTCGGATCGCTCTCGGGC
>NZ_DASSVG010000544.1:0-30214 GCF_035706265.1 Ramlibacter sp.
CGACCCCGTCACGCGCAGCGTGCAGCGCCAGGGCGCGCCGGTGGAGCTGACCAGCACCGAGTTCGAGTTGCTGCTGCTGCTTGCGAGGCAGCCGGGCAAGGTGTTCGGCCGCGACGAGATCCTCAACCTGCTGCGCGGGCACGAAGCCGATCTCTACACGCGGGCGGTCGACATCCTGGTGAGCCGGCTGCGGCGCAAGCTGGAGCCGCTGGCCGCGATCAAGACGCTGCGCAATGCCGGGTACGCGCTGGCGCTGCGTCCCTCGGCGGAGGCGGTGCATGGATGACGCGGCCGCGCTTCCCGCGCCGCCCGCGGCCGGCTGGCACCGGCGCGCGCACCGGCGGCTGCGCCATTCGCTGCGCGCGCGGCTGGTGCTGCTGTTCCTGCTGCTGGCGCTGGGCATCACGGCGGCCTTCGTGGCCGGCATGCAGGCGGCGCTGGGGCAGGGCTGGCGCGGCGCCGTGCGGCCGCTGCTCGCGGACTACGTCGATCGGCTGGTGGCCGAGATCGGCTCGCCGCCCAGCGTGCAGCGCGCGCAGGCCATTGCGGCGCGCCTGCCCGTCACGATCGCGATCGACGGCCCCGCGCTGCACTGGCGCAGCCATCCCGAAGCTGGGACGGAACTGCATTCCCATTGGGCGGACCGCGAGGACAGCCTGCTGACCCGCACGACGGCCGACGGCCACCGCATCGCCTTCGGCCTGAGCGTGCGGCCCTGGCAGGAGCGGCCGCGCCGCATCGGCTGGTTCACGCTGGCGGCGGTGCTGCTGTTCACGGCGGTGGCCTACCGTGCCGTGCGTCGCCTGCTGCGGCCGCTGGAGGATATCCGCGCCGGCGCGCAGCGCTTCGGCCGCGGCACGTTCGGCGAGCCGATCCCGGTGCGCCGCCGCGACGAACTGGGTGACCTGGCCGCCGACGTCAACGCGATGGCGGCGAGCATCCACCAGATGCTGGAAGCCAAGCGCGCGCTGCTGCTGGCCATCAGCCACGAGCTGCGCAGTCCGCTCACGCGCGCGCGGCTGCACACCGAGCTGCTGCCGGAGGCGGGCGAGGGCGGCGCGCGGCGGGCGGCGCTGCTGCGCGAGCTGCAGGAGATGGCCGACCTGGTGACCGACCTGCTCGAAAGCGAGCGCCTCGGGCAGGGCCATGCGGCCTTGCAGCGCGAGCCGACGGACATCGCCGCGTTCGTGCGCGAGGTGCTGCAGGATGCGCCGGTGGAGATCGAGGCCGATGCGGCGCTGGCGAGCTTGCAGCTCGATCGCGCCCGCATGCGGCTGCTGCTGCGCAACCTGGTCGACAACGCGCGCCGGCACGGCGGCGCGGCGCGCGAACCGCTGGTGCGGATCGCCGCGCGTGAAGGCGAAGTCGTGCTCACCGTGCGCGACTTCGGGCCCGGCGTCGACGCGGGTGTGCTGCCCCAGCTGGCCGAGCCCTTCTTCCGCCCCGACGCCGCGCGCGAGCGCGCCACCGGCGGCGTCGGCCTGGGGCTCTACCTGTGCAAGCTGGTCGCCCAGGCCCACGGCGGCCGGCTCGTGCTGCGCAATGCGCAGCCGGGCCTGGCCGCCGACGTGCTGCTGCCCATCGCAAGGAGGACCGCATGATCCCCGCTCCCTCGCGCGCCGCCTGGCCGGCGCTGCCGCTCGCCGACTGGCAGGACACCCACGCCGCGCTGCACCGCTGGATGCAGGTGGTGGGCAAGCTGAAGCTGGCGAGCCTGCCCTGGACCAACCACTCCTGGCACGTCGCGATGGCGCTCACGGCGCGCGGCATCACGAGCGGGCCGTTGCCCTGCGGCGACCGCTTCTGGCAGGCCGAGTTCGACTTCATCGATCACGCGCTGAAGATCGCCGCCAGCGACGGCGGCACGGCGGCCGTGCCGCTGCAGCCGCAGTCGGTCGCGTCGTTCCACGAGCGCGTGCGCGAGGCGCTGCATTCGTTGGACATCCCGTGCGAGATCCGCACCCAGCCGAGCGAGATTGCCGACGCGGTGCCGTTCGAGCAGGACACGCAGGCGCGGCCCTACGACGCCGACGCGGCGCAGCGCTGGTGGCGCATCCTGCTGCAGGCCGACCGGGTGCTGCGCATCTTCCGCGCGCGCTTCCGCGGCAAGTGCAGCCCGGTGCACTTCTTCTGGGGCGCGATGGACCTGGCCGTCACGCGCTTCTCGGGCCGCGCCGCGCCGCCGCATCCGGGCGGTGCGCCGCACCTGGCGGACTGGGTGATGCGTGAAGCCTATTCGCACGAGGTGAGCAGCTGCGGCTTCTGGGCCGGCCCGGGTCTCGGTGAGCCGGCTTTCTATGCCTATGCCTATCCCGAGCCGGAGGGTTTCGCGCACTGGCCGGTGCAGCCGCCGGGCGCGTACTACAGCCACGAGCTGCGCGAGTTCGTCCTGCCCTACGAGCGCGTGCGCGAAGCGGCCGATCCGGACGCGACGCTGCTCGCCTTCCTGCAGTCCACCTACGAGGCCGCGGCCGAACGCGGCCATTGGGATCGTGCGGCGCTGGAGTGCTCGTTGCCGTAGCGACAATGGCAGCCATGGACGAGATCGAGGCGATCGAGCGTGCGACCCTGGCCGGGGTGCCGCCGCGCGCGCAGGAGAGCTGGAACGGATGGCTGCTGCCCTTCGACGACGGCACGGTGGGCCGCTGCCACAGCGCGGTTCCCTTGCGCCACGAGGCGCCGGAGCCGGGAACGCTGGCGGGCATCGAGCAGCGCTATGCCGGGGCCGGCCTCGCCACCGTGCTGCGCGTGCCGCAGCTGCCCGCATTCGCGCCGTTGCAGGCGCAATTGCGCGCGGCCGGCTATGTTGCGTACAAGCCGACCCTGCTGATGGTCGGGCGGGTCAGCGATCTGGCTGGCCCGGCGGAAAGCAGCGCCGCGGTCGAACTGAGTGACAGCGCCGCCGCCGACTGGGAGCAGGTCTTCCTCGGCGAGGGCTTCGACCCGGTGGACGGCGCGAGCCGCCTGGCCATCCTGCGCCGCGGGCGCGATTCCGTATTCGCCAGCGTGCGGCAGGAGGGACGTACGGTCGCGGTCGGAGCCGGGTGCTTCAGCCACGGCTGGTGCGGCGTGCACGGCATGCGCACGTTGCCGGCGTTCCGCGGCCGCGGCTTTGCCGGCGCGGTGCTCTCGGCGCTGGCGCGGCGGGCGCGCGAGCAGGGGATCGAGCGCTGTTTCCTGCAGGTGGAAGAAGGCAATGTGCCGGCGCGCTCGCTGTATGCACGTCGCGGCTTCGCGCCGGCTTGGGGGTATGCGTATTGGAAGAAAGCCGTGGGCGAGGGCGGTTCGTGACCCTGGCGCGGAGCGCGGTCTTCGCAGGCTGGTGCTGAGCCGCGCGAAGCCCAGCGATTGTTCGCGCACAAAGCTGGGCATCGCTCCGCTCAGCTTCCCCGGCCCGCGGGCCGGGCCAGCCTACTGGCCGGCGTCGCGTGCGGCCGGCGAGCGCCGCAGCCAGCGCTCGAGGGCATCGAACACCCACTGCGTCAGCAGCGCCAGCAGCGCCGCCGGTACCGCGCCGGCGAGCATGAAGGCGGTGTCGTTCACGGCCAGGCCGGCCACGATGCGTTCGCCGAGGCCGCCGGCGCCGATGAAGGTGGCGACGGTGGCGACGCCCACGTTGAGGACCGCGGCCGTCTTGATGCCCGCGAAGATCGTCGGCGCGGCCAGCGGCAGCTCGATGCTGCGCAGCACCTGCAGGTCGCGCAGGCCCAGCGCCAAGGCCGCCTGCCGCGTGCCCACTGGCAGCGAAGCGAGCCCCGCGTGCGTGTTGCGCACGATCGGCAGCAGCGCGTACACGAACAGCGCCAGCAGCGCCGGCACGAAGCCGATGGTGCCGACGATGGCGATCAGGAAGGCGAGCAGCGCCAGCGAGGGCACCGTCTGCACCATGCCCACCAGCGCCATCAGCGTGCCGCTCCAGCGCGGCTGCCGGTGCGCCAGCACGCCCAGCGGAACACCGACCGCGACGGCGACGGCGAGCGAGGCGAACACCAGCACCAGGTGCTCGCGCAGCAGGCGCGGCAGGTCGGGCGCGAACAGGCGCTGCAGGAAGCTCTGTCCGCGCGCGGGTGAGGTCGGCGCCGCCGGCCCCGATGCTGCGGGTGCGGGCCGCGCCTGCCCGCGCGCCAGGAACTCGCGCGCCACCGCCTCGAAGGACTTGCCGTCGATCTCCACCTCGCCGTTCAGGCCGCGCATCGCCTCGTCGTCGATGCGGCCGGCCAGTGCCGCGAGCGGGCGCTCGTCGACCGCGGCGCGCATCAGCAGCACCGCGTCGTACCGCGGGAAGAACGCGCGGTCGTCGCGCAGCACGCGCAGCTTCAGGCGCGCGATCTGGGCATCGGTGGTGTAGGCGTCGACCACGTCGACCTGCTTCGCAGCCAGGGCCTGGTAGGCGAGGCCGTGGTCGAGCCCGCTGCCGGGCGTGAAGCGCAGTCCGTAGGCGCGTTGCAGGGCCGGCCAGCCGTCGCCGCGCACCAGGAATTCGTGCGAGAGGCCGAAGCGAAGCGGCGCGTCGCTGCGCGCCAGGTCGGAGATCGTGGCGATGCCCAGCCGCTGCGCGTCGTCCTCGCGCATGGCCAGCGCGTAGCTGTTGTTGAAGCCGAGCGGCACGCCCACCTTCAGCCCGCGCGGGGCGAGCGCCGCATTCAGCTGCGCGAGCGAGGGCGCGCCGTCCTGCTTGAGCAGTTCGCGGACGATGGTGCCCGTGTACTCGGGATAGACGTCGATGCTGCCGTTCGCGAGCGCCTGCTCCATCACGGCGGTGTTGCCCAGCCCCTGCTTGTGCACCGCCGCCACCCCGCCGGCCGCGAGCGCCTGGCGCACGATCTCGCCGAGGATGTAGCTCTCGGTGAAGCGCTTGGAGCCGACGACGAGGGGATCGGCCGCGCGCGCCGGCGCCCACGCACCCGCCAGCGCGAGGAGCAGCAGGAGGAGGCGGAGGAACGTCATGGCTGCCGCGCAGTATGTCCGCATTCCGCGCGGGCTGCCTTGAAGTCGGCGCGTCCGGTCCCACAATGGGGACATCCGTGCCCTGACAATTCCGTCCATGACCCCGCTCCTGATCCTCCTGCTGCTGGTGATCGCGCTCGTGCTGTGGTGGCGCCGGCCGCGGCCGCTGCGCCCGCCGGTGCCGCCTTCGCCCTACGCGCGCGACGACGCCTTCGGGCGGCCCGATCCGGCCTGGGGCGCGGGCATGCCGCCGCCGCAGCAAGGGATGGGTTCCTCGATCGCGCGGGGCATGGCGACGGGCCTGGCGATCGGCGCCGGCGCCGCGATCGCGCAGGAGTTCGGGCGGCGTGCCTTCGAGCAGGGGCACGAAGGACAGGGGCACGCAGGGCAGGCGCCGGGCCACGCCGCGGAGCCCACGGCGCCGCACGCGGACCAGAGCCACTCGCCACTCGCGCACGATGCGGGCATCGATGCGTTCGATCCGGCGGCGGACCCGCAGGGCTTCGGCGACTTCGGCTGGGACGATGCCGGCGGATTCGACGGCGGCGACTGGAATTCGTAGGCTGCCGCCTCTTCGCGCCTACCCCACCAACGCCGCCGACTTCACCTGCGCCCACACCGGGTCGCCGACGGCCAGCTTGAGCTGGTGCACCGCCCGCGCGGTGACGCGCGCCAGCAGCAGCGTGCTGCCGCAGGCGAGCTGCACCGTCACTTGCGAGGGATGGCCGGCCGGCGCGATGGCGCGCACCTGGCAGGGCAGCACGTTCTGGATGCTGCTGCCATGCGGCGGTTCGCGCACGACGCTCACGTCGCGGGCCAGCACGCGCACCCGCACGGCACGGCCGGCGATCAGGCCGGAATCGGCGACCCAGAGGCTGCCGCCCGGAAACACCACGTGGGCGAGGTGCCAGCGCGCGTCGATCTCTTCCACCTCGCCTTCGAGCAGGGCCGCGGCCTCGTCGCCCGCGAGCAGGGGCAGATCGACCCGCGCCAGCGTTTCGGCCAGCGGCCCCGCGGCGAGGCAGCGGCCGGACTCCATCAGCACCAGGTAGCTGGCCAGCCGCGCCACCTCGTCGGCCGCGTGCGTCACATACAGCATCGGCACGTGCAGCTCGTCGCGCAGGCGCTCCAGCCAGGGCAGGATTTCCCGCCGCCGCGCGACGTCCACCGCGGCCAGTGGTTCGTCCAGCAGCAGCAGGCGGGGCCGCGTGGCCAGCGCGCGGGCGATGGCGACGCGCTGGCGCTCGCCGCCGGAGAGCTGGTGGGGCCGGCGCGCCAGCAGGTGGCCGATGTCCAGCATCGAGAGCAGGGCGGGCAGCTCGAAGCCGCGGTCCCTGCCGTTGCCGTTCTCGCCGCCCTTGCGGCGCTGGAGCGCGAACTCCAGGTTGCCGCGCACGTCCAGGTGGTCGAACAGGCTCGCTTCCTGGAACACGTAGCCCAGGGGACGGCGCCACGGCGGCAGGAACACGCCCTCGATGCTGTCCTGCCAGACCTGCCCCTGCACGGAAATGCGGGCCGCACGCGGACGCTCCAGCCCCGCCACGCAGCGCAGCAGCGTCGTCTTGCCGCAGCCCGAAGGGCCGAACACCGCCGTGATGCCGCGCGGCGGCAGCTCCAGGTCCATGTCCAGGGTGAAGCCGGGGCGCGCCAGCTCCGCCCGAATGAAAATCGGCGCGGTCACCCGAGCAGCCTCGTGCTGCGCCGGTTCAGGCGCGCCAGCGCCAGCAGCACGGCGAAGGAGAACAGCACCATGCCAGCCGAGAGCCAGTGCGCCTGCGCGTATTCCAGCGCCTCGACGTGGCCGTAGATCTGCGTCGACACCACGCGGGTCTGCAGCGGGATGTTGCCGCCGATCATCAGCACGACGCCGAACTCGCCGATGGTGTGCGCGAAGGTGAGCACCGCGGCCTGCACGATGCCGCCGCGGGCCAGCGGCAGCACCACGTGGAAGAAGGTGTCCAGCGGCGAGGCGCGCAGCGTGGCCGCCGCCTCCAGCGGCCGCCGTCCTACCGCCTCGAAGGCGGATTGCAGCGGCTGCACGGCGAAGGGCAGCGAGTACAGCATCGATCCGAGCAGCAGCCCGCCGAAGGTGAAGGGCAGCAGCCCGATGCCGAGCGCCTCGGTGAGCCGGCCGCCCCAGCCCTGCGGCCCGAAGGCCACCAGCAGGTAGAAGCCCAGCACCGTGGGCGGCAGAACCAGCGGCAGGGCGACGCAGGCCGCCACCGGCGCGCGCAGGCGCGAGCGGGTGCGGGCCAGCCACCAGGCGAGCGGCGTCGCGAGGGCGAGCAGCAGCACCGTGGTCGATGCCGCGAGCTTCAGCGTGAGCCAGATCGCCAGCAGGTCGTCGCGAGCGATGGGCATCCGTCGCCGGTTCTCAGTGCCTGTCGAACTCGTAGCCGTAGCCGCGCAGGATGGCGCGGGCCGGCTCGCTCTTGAGGTAGTCCATCAGGGCGAGCGCGGCAGGGTTGTTGCGCCCGCCGTTGAGGAGCACGGCCTCCTGCTTCAACGGAAGGTGGTAGTCCAGCGGCACGATCCAGCCGGAGCCGCGCACGATGCGGCCCTCGCTCATCACCTGCGACAGCGCGACGAAGCCGAGCGACGCGTTGCCGGTGGCGACGTACTGGAAGACCTGGCCGACGCTTTCGCCGTGCACCAGCGACGGCTGCCAGGCCGGGAGCACCTTCAGGCGCGCCAGGGTCTGGACCGCCGCCTCGCCGTAGGGTGCCAGGCGCGGATCGGCGATGGCCAGTCGGCCGTGCGGCGGCTTCTTGAGGATGTCGCCGTGCGGATCCACCCGGTGCGGATCCAGGCTCCACAGCACCAGCCGGCCGATCGCGTAGGTGAAGCGGCCGCCCGGCGCGGCCAGGCCTTCGCGCTCCAGCCGCTCGGGGATGTCGTCGGCGGCGGCGAGCAGCATGTCGAAGGGCGCGCCGCCGCGCAGTTGCGCGTAGAAGCGCCCCGTGGAACCCATCGAGGGCACCACCTCGTGGCCGGTGGCCCGCTCGAAATCGAGCGCCAGCCGCTGCATGGGCGCGGCCATGCTGGCCGCCACGGCCACGCGCACCTGCGCGGCCTGCAGGGCCCCGGCGGCGAGCAGGGTAGCGGCGAAGGTGAAGGCGCGGGCGAGGAGAGCCATGGTCGAGCTACAGAAGCCGAGTATATGGACCATGAACGTTTTTGCCTCTCACCCATTCCCGCGATGCGCGGCGGGCCGGGTAAACACTCAGTTCCGCTCGGCGGCCTTCTGCGCCAGCTTGCGGTAGACGGTGGCGCGGCTGATGCCCAGTGCGCGCGCCGCTTCCATCACGTTGCCGCGGGCGTCGTTCACGGCCTTGCGGATCAATGCGATCTCCACGTCGCGCAGGGGCAGGCGCGCGCCGCCGGCGCGCGCGCCGCCGGCGGGCTGCGCCAGGCAGGCGAGCCGCAGGCCGGACCACAGGGGCACTTCCACCGGCGTGTGCTCGCTGGCGCGGGCCAGGTCGTACAGCGGCTCCCAGGGCTGGGCGAACAGTTCGCTGCAGTGCACCGGGCCGTGCGCCGCCTGCGCCAGGCCGGCGAGCAGCTGGCGCGCCGCGCCGTTGCTGCCGGTCACCCAGCCGTCGCGGTCGAGGCAGACGATGCCGTCGTCGTCGTCTCCCAGCAGGCGGCCGGGCCAGTTCAGGCGCAGCACCAGCTTGTGCGGGCGCGACAGGGCGAGCGCGTTCTCGATGCTGCGGGCCGACTGCGCCACCAGGTGCTTCAGCTCGGGCCGCTCCGCCGCGTCGATGCCGGTCAGGTCCAGCATGCCGACGCAGTGGCCGTCGGGGCCGAAGAGCGGCGCGCCGGCGCAGCTGTAACAGCTGGTGTCCTCGAAGAAGTGCTCGCCGCGGTGCAGCCACACCGGCTGCAGCTCGGACAGCGCCGCGCCGATGGCGGTGGTGCCGACCGCGCGCTCCGACAGATCGGCGCCGATGCGCGCGATCACTTGCGCGCGCGGGTCGCCCAGGTCGATGGGACCGTGGGCATCGACCACCATGCCCTCGTCGTTGGTCAGCACGGCGAAGTAGCGCGTGCTCGCGATTGCACGGCCGAGCTGTTCGAGCACCGGGCGCGCCGCGGCCACCAGGGTGTGGTTCGCTTCCTCGACCCGCCGCATGTGCTGCTGCGACACGAGGTCGAAGCCCACGCGGTCCTGCGGGCGCTGGCCGCTTTGCAGGCAGCGGCGCCACGAGCGCTCGATCCACGCGCGTTCGTACCACGCATGGACGAGCACGTCCGTCAGCGCGCGGCCTTCCTCCAGCACCGCCCGGCGCACGCGCTCGATCTGCTGCAGCCGCTCGTGGGCGGCCGTGGTCCCGGCAACGTTCATGGAGCCGCTCCTGGGTTTGTCTCCGCGGGTCAGTCTCCGGGCGTTGCCTGACGGCAATCTGTCCGGGCCTGTTCCATTTTGAGAATTTCGTTCGAGTGTCCATGGAACCTAGGGTTTCGCCTAGCGAGTGCCCCCGGCTGGAATTCAACAATGCCCTTCCCCGGAGTTCCTTCTCAGGAGACAAAAGACATGCTGGTTTCATTCAAAGTCAACGGGAAGGCCGCGTCGTTGGACGTCGCGCCGAACACCCTCCTGGTCACCGCGATCCGAGAGCACCTGCACCTCACCGGCACGCACGTGGGTTGCGACACGGCGCAGTGCGGCGCCTGCACGGTGATCGTGAACGGCCGTGCCATCAAGTCGTGCAACACGCTGGCGCTGCAGCATCCCGGCGCCGAGATCACCACCATCGAAGGCCTCGCGCAGGCGGACGGCACGCTGCATCCCATGCAGGCCGCGTTCAAGGAATGCCATGGCCTGCAGTGCGGCTTCTGCACGCCCGGCATGGTGATGAGCGCGATCGACCTGTGCCAGCGCACGCCCAACGCGAGCGAGGAACAGATCCGCGAACAGCTCGACGGCAACCTGTGCCGCTGCACTGGCTACCAGAACATCGTCAAGGCCGTCCAGCAGGGCCAGGCGGCGATGAAGGGTTGAGCGTTCGGCGTTCCACGTTCGGCGTGGAATGCCTTTCTCGCTCGACGCTCAACGCTCAACGCTCAACCTTCAACGTTTACCGGAGACACGCCATGGGTGCATCCGATTTCGCCAAGCTGCCGCACATCGGCGAAGCCGTCCGCCGCAAGGAGGACTACCGCTTCCTCACCGGCTCGGGCCAGTACACCGACGACATCAACCTGCCGGGCCAGCGCTACGCCGTGTTCGTGCGCTCGCCGCATGCGCACGCCACCATCAAGGGCATCGACACCTCGCGCGCCGCGGCCATGCCCGGCGTCGCCAGGGTCTTCACCGGCCAGGATCTCGTGGGCAAGGTCAACGGCCTGCCCTGCGGCTGGCTGATCACCAGCACCGACGGCACGCCGATGAAGGAGCCACCGCATCCCGTGCTGGCGCAGGGCAAGGTGCGCTACGTCGGCGACCACGTCGCGCTGGTCGTGGCCGACACGCTGGAACAGGCCCGCGATGCGGCCGAGGCGGTGGAGGTCGACTACGACGTGCTGCCCGCCGTGGTGGACGTGCGCGAGGCGGCCACGGCCACGCCGCTGCACGACATCGCCCCCGACAACCGCTGCTACAAGTGGGCCATCGGTGACAAGAGCGCCGTGGACGCCGTGTTCGCCAAGGCGCAGCACGTGACGAAGCTCGATCTGGTCAACAACCGGCTGGTGCCCAACGCGATGGAGCCGCGCTCGGTGGTGGCGCAGTTCAACCGCGCCACCGACGAATACACGCTCTACGTCGCCAACCAGAACCCGCACGTCGAGCGCCTGCTGATGACGGCCTTCGTGCTGGGCCTGCCCGAGCACAAGGTGCGCGTGATCGCGCCCGACGTCGGCGGCGGCTTCGGCTCCAAGATCTACCTCTATGCCGAGGACGTGGCGCTGACCTGGGCCTCCAGGCAGCTCAATTGCCCGCTCAAGTGGACGGCCGACCGCGCCGAGGCCTTCGTCTCCGATGCGCACGGGCGCGACCACGTCACGCACGCCGAGCTGGCGCTGGACAGCCAGGGCAAGTTCCTCGCCCTGCGCGTGCACACCGATGCCAACCTGGGTGCCTACCTCTCCACCTTCGCGAGCGCGGTGCCGACCATCCTCTACGCCACGCTGCTGGCCGGCCAGTACACCACGCCGCAGATCTACGTGGAGGTGGACGCCTGGTTCACCAACACCACGCCGGTCGATGCCTACCGCGGCGCCGGCCGCCCCGAGGCGACCTACGTGCTCGAGCGCCTCGCCTCGCGCGCGGCCTGGGAGCTGGGCCTGCCGCAGGACGAGATCCGCGAGCGCAACTTCATCAGCCAGTTCCCGTACCAGACGCCCGTCGCGCTGCAGTACGACACCGGTGACTACCACGGGGCCCTCTTCAAGGCCAACGCGCTGGCCGACGTGAAGGGCTTCGAGCAGCGCCGCAAGGCGAGCGAAGCCAAGGGCCTGAAGCGCGGCATCGGCTACAGCAGCTACATCGAAGCCTGCGGCATCGCGCCCTCGAACATCGCGGGCGCGCTCGGTGCGCGGGCCGGCCTGTTCGAGTGCGGCGAGGTGCGCGTGCACCCGACCGGCAGCGTCACGGTGTTCACCGGCGCGCACAGCCACGGCCAGGGCCACGAGACCACCTTCGCGCAGGTGGTGGCGGCGCGGCTGGGCATCCCGGTGGAGAACGTGGACGTGGTGCACGGCGACACCGGCCGCATCCCCTGCGGCATGGGCACCTTCGGGTCGCGCTCGATCTCGGTGGGCGGCGCCGCCATCATGAAGGCGCTGGACAAGATCGAGGCCAAGGCCAAGAAGATCGCGGCGCACCTGATGGAAGCGGGCGACGGCGACGTGGAGTTCGCCGACGGCGAGTTCCGCGTCAAGGGCACCGACAAGAAGGTGACCTTCGGGCAGGTGGCACTGACGGCCTACGTGCCGCACAACTACCCGCTCGACAAGCTGGAGCCGGGCCTGAACGAGACCGCGTTCTACGACCCGACCAACTTCACCTTCCCGGCCGGCACCTACATCTGCGAGGTGGAGGTCGATCCGGCCACCGGCCAGGTGCGCCTCGACCGCTTCACGGCGGTGGACGACTTCGGCACCATCATCAACCCGATGATCGTCGAGGGCCAGGTGCACGGCGGGCTGGTGCAGGGCATCGGCCAGGCGCTGCTGGAACAGTGCGTGTACGACAAGGACACGGGCCAGCTGATGACCGGCTCGTTCATGGACTACACGATGCCGCGCGCCGACGACTTCCCCAGCTTCACGCTGGACACGGTCTGCACGCCCTGCACGCACAACCCGCTGGGCACCAAGGGCTGCGGCGAGGCGGGCGCCATCGGCTCGCCGCCGGCGGTGATGAACGCTGTGCTCGACGCGCTGCGCGACCTCGGCGTGAAGGACCTCGACATGCCCGCCACGCCGCGCCGCGTGTGGGAAGCGATCCAGGCCGCGAAGCCCTGAAGAACACGAAGGAGACCTCATATGTACGCATTCACCTTCGAACGTCCCGCCTCGCTGGCCGATGCGCAGCGGGCGGCGCAGGCCGGCGGCGCCAAGGTGCTGGCCGGCGGCCAGACCCTGCTGGCCTCGATGAAGCTGCGGCTGGCCAATCCGGAGCTGCTGGTCGACCTGGGCGGGATCGCCGAACTGGCCGGGATCCGCCGCGAGGGCAACGACATCGTGATCGGCGCCATGACGCGGCATGCCGACGTGGCGGCGAGCAGCGAAGTGCAGTCGGCGATCCCCGCGCTGGCCGAACTGGCCGGCACCATCGGCGATCGCCAGGTGCGCGCGCTCGGCACCCTCGGCGGCTCCGTGGCCAACAACGACCCGGCGGCGGACTATCCGGCGGCGGTGCTGGGGCTGAACGCCACGGTGCAGACCGCGCAGCGCAGCATCGCGGCCGACGACTTCTTCCAGGGCCTGTTCACCACGGCGCTGCAGGAGGGCGAGCTGATCACGGCGGTGCGCTTCCCGATCCCGAAGAAGGCAGCCTATGTGAAGTTCCGGCAGCCGGCCTCGCGCTTCGCCCTGCTCGGCGTCTTCGTGGCGCAGACCGATGGCGGCGTGCGGGTCGCGGTCACCGGCGGCGGCAGCGGCGTGTTCCGCCACCAGGGGCTGGAGCAGGCGCTGGCGAAGAACTTCACCCAGGCCGCGGCGGCAGCGGTGAAGATCGACGCCAGCGAGCTCTCGAGCGACCTGCACGGCAGCGCGGAATACCGGGCCAACCTGGTGTCGGTGCTGACGCAGCGGGCGGTCGCGAAACTGGGCGGCTAGTCCGGACTTCTCCCTCTCCCCTCGGGGAGAGGGTAGGGTGAGGGGGAGCACGGCGCACACCCTCACCCCAGCCCTCTCCCGCAAGCGGGAGAGGGAGCAACATCCCCCATGCCAGCATGACCGCACCCTTCCCCTCCATCGACGCCCTGCAATCCGCCCTCCAGTCCGCCGGCTACTTTGCCGAGCGGCGCCTCGCCACCGCGGTGTTCCTCGCGCTGAAACTGCAGCGCCCGCTGCTGCTCGAAGGCGAGCCCGGCGTCGGCAAGACGGAGCTGGCCAAGTCCCTGGCCGTCGCCCTGCAACGCGTGCTGCTGCGCCTGCAGTGCTACGACGGGCTGGAGCTGCGCGAGGCGCTGTACGAGTGGAACTACGCGGCGCAACTGCTGCACATGCGCGCCGCGGAAGGGCGCGAGAGCGCCGAACAGATCGAGCGCGAGGTCTACCAGGACCGCTACCTGATCCGCCGGCCGCTGCTGCAGGCGCTGCAGGCGCCCGAGCCCGGCGCCGTGCTGCTGATCGACGAAGTGGATCGCGCCGACGAGCCCTTCGAGGCCTTCCTGCTGGAGTACCTGGGCGAGTACCAGGTGAGCATCCCGGAGATCGGCACGGTGCGCGCCCGGGCGACGCCGGTCACCATCCTCACCAGCAACCGCACCCGCGAGCTGAACGACGCCGTCAAGCGCCGCTGCCTCTACCACTGGCTCGAATATCCCGAGCGCGAGCGCGAGCTGGCCATCGTGCGCTCGCGCGTGCCCGAGGCGAGCGAGTCGCTCTCGCAGCAGGTGGCGCAATTCGTCGGGCGCCTGCGCAGCCAGCCCTTCGCCAATGCCTTCCAGCGCGCGCCCGGCATCGCCGAGAGCGTGGAATGGGCCAAGGCGCTGGTGGCGCTGGACACGCTCACCCTCGACCCGGAGGTGGTGACCGACACCGCCGGCATCCTCTTCAAGCAGCGCGAGGACGTGGCCGCGCTCACCCGCGAGCTCGCCACCGAGCTGCTCAAGCCCGAAGCGGAGCCGGTGTAGACCGGCAGCGCAAGGCGATGACGACCCTCGGCGACGCACGCAGCGGCAAGCTCGCGGACAACATCGCGGGCTTCGGGCGCGCGCTGCGCCGCGCCGGGCTGCGGGTGGACAGCGCCCGCATCGCGCTGGCGCAGGAGGCCGCGCAACTGGTCGGCGTCGACGACAAGCAGGATCTCGGCGCGGCGCTGGAGGCCGTGCTGGTCAGCCGCGAGCAGGAGCGCGCCGTCTTCCGCGAGCTGTTCGACGCCTTCTTCCGCGACCCCGAGCTCGCCCACCGCCTGCTGGCGCAGATGCTGCCTTCGGCCAAGGCGCCCGCGAAGGCGCAGCGCCGGCCGCGCGTGGCCGAGGCGCTGGCGCCGCAGAAGAAGTTCGGCGGCGGCGAACGCAAGCCCGAGCAGGAGGTGGAGTTCGACGCCGCGATGACGGCCAGCACCCTCGCGCGCCTGAAGCACGCCGACTTCAACGCGCTTTCCGCCAGCGAGTTCCACCTGGTCGAGCGGCTCGCGCGCGACGTCGCCCTGCCGGTGCCCGAAGTGGCGATGCGCCGCATGCGCGCGGGCCCGCGCGGCCGCCACCTGCACTGGGCCCGCACCCTGCGCCAGGCCGCCCACACCGGCGGCGAGCTGATGGTGCTGCGGCGCATGCAGCGCACCCGCGAGGCGCTGCCGCTGCTGGTGCTGGTGGACATCTCCGGCTCCATGGAGCGCTACGCCCGGCTGCTGCTCGCCTTCCTGCACGCTGCCACCCGCGCGCACCGGCGGCGCGACGTGTTCGCCTTCGGCACCCATCTCACCGACCTCACGCCGGCCTTCCGCCTCGCCGACACCGATGCGATGCTGGCCGCCGCGAGCGCGGCCATCGACGATTTCGCCGGCGGCACGCGGCTGGGCGAATCGCTCGCCACGCTGCGCCAGCGCCATGCGCGCCGGCTGGTCGGCCGCCGCACGCTGGCGCTGGTCGTCAGCGACGGCCTCGACACCGGCGAGCCGGAGGACCTCGCGCGCGAACTCGACTGGCTCACGCACCGCTGCCGCCGCCTCCTCTGGCTCAATCCGCTGCTGCGCTTCGAAGGCTATGCTCCGCTCGCACGCGGCGCCGCGGTGCTGCACCGGCATGCGCACGCGATGCTCGCCGTGCACAACCTGAGCAAGCTGGAGGAGCTCGCCTCCAGCCTCGCCACGCTCCTCGAACAATAACGACAGGAAGAAACAACGATGGAAATGCAAGGCAACCGCCACCTGGCCGTCACCCAGCAGCAGGCCTGGGACGCGCTCAACGACCCGGAGGTGCTCAAGGTGTGCATCCCGGGCTGCGAGAAGGTCGAGCCGGCGGGCGAGAACCAGTACGCGATCGGCATGGGCGTGAAGGTCGGCCCGGTGGCCGCCAAGTTCGCCGGCAAGATCCACCTGCTGGACGTGATGGCGCCCAACAGCTACACCCTCACCTTCGAGGGCAACGGCGGCGCCGCCGGTTTCGGCAAGGGCAGCGCCAAGGTGAACCTGGCGCCGCCGGCCGAGGGCGCCGGCTGCGAGCTGGCCTACACGGCGCAGGCCCAGGTGGGCGGCAAGATCGCCCAGGTGGGGCAGCGGCTGGTGGACGGCGTGGCGCGCTCCATGGCCGACGACTTCTTCCGCCGCTTCGACGAGGAGATGCAGCGCCGCCACCCGGAGGCCTACGCCGTCGCCGAGGCGCCGTCGCCGCTGGCGGAACCGCCCGGCAAGCGCATGCCGCTGTGGGTGTGGATCGCCTTCGGCGCCGTGGTGCTGGTCGCGCTGCTGCTGCTCGCGCGCTGAAGCACATGAAAGGGGAGCCACCATGGACGATGCGCACCGCCACGCCACCCTGCGCCGCCGCACGGTGCTGGGCGCCTGCGCCAGCCTCGTCGCCTGTCCGGTCTTCGCGCTGGCGCAGCCGGCGGCCTGGCCCGCCCGGCCGATCACGCTGATCGTGCCCTGGCCGGCGGGCGGCCAGACCGACCTCACCATGCGCATCCTGGCGGAGCTCGCCGGCAAGCAGCTGGGGCAGAGCATCGTGGTCGACAACAAGCCCGGCGCCGCCGGCACGCTGGTGGGCCCGGCGCTGCGGGCCGCCGTGCCGGACGGCTACGTGATCGGCCAGCTGCCGATCACGCTCTACCGCGCGCCCCTGCAGCGCAAGGTGCCCTGGGATCCGCTGCGCGACATCACGCCCGTGATCCAGATCTCCGGCGTCACCTTCGGCATCGTGGTGCCGGCGGACAGCCCCTTCCACAGCTTCGGCGAGATGGTGGCCTGGGGGCGCGAGCATCCCGGCAGCCTCACGGTGGGCTCCACCGGCATCGGCAGCACCGCCCACCTGGCGATGGAGGACGTGCTCTCGAAGGAAGGCGTGCGCTACATCCACGTGCCTTACAAGGGCACGGCCGACCAGATGCTCGCCGTGGCCACCAGGACGCTGATGGTGGGCGTGAACTCCACCGGCTTCGCGCCCTACGTGGAGACGGGCAAGCTGCGCCTGCTGGCCACCTTCAACGCCCAGCGCAGCAAGCGCTGGCCGCAGGTGCCCACCCTGCGCGAACTGGGGCACCCGCTGGCCGTCTACACCTCGCCCTACGGCATCGGCGCGCCGGCGGGGGTGGACCGCGCCATCGTCCGCAAGCTGCACGACGCCTTCCGCGCCGCCCTGTTCGACCCGATCCACCTGCAGGAGATCGCCAAGTACGACCAGGAGCCCGAGTACCTCAACACCGAGGACTACGGCCGCTTCGTGCAGGAAGTGACCGCGCGCGAGCGCCAGTTGCTGGCGCGCCTCGGCATCCATCCGCTGGCGGAGTGACGTGGAAAAGGCCGCCCCCGTCCTCGCCTGCCGCGAAGTCTCCAAGCGCTACGGTCGCACCCAGGCGCTGGATGCGGTGTCACTGCAGGTGCGCGCCGGCGAAATGGTGGCCCTGCTGGGGCCCAACGGCGCCGGCAAGACCACGCTGTTCCAGCTGCTCACGGGCCTGTTCGTGGCCGACAGCGGCAGCGTGGAGGTGCTGGGTGCGGACATGCGGCGCGACCCGGTGCGCGCGCTCGCGCAACTGGGCGTGGTGTTCCAGCAGCCGGCGCTGGACCTCAACCTGACCGTGCGCGCCAGCCTGAAGTTCCACGCCGACCTGCACGGGCTGCCGCGCGCGGTTGCGCGGCCGCGGATCGAGGCGCTGCTGGAGCGCTTCGGCCTCGCGCCGGTGGCGGCCAAGCCGGCCCGCGAGCTCTCGGGCGGCAACCGGCGCAAGGTGGAACTGCTGCGCGCGCTGCTGCACGAGCCGCGCCTGCTGCTGATGGACGAGGCGACGGTGGGGCTCGACCCCGCCTCGCGCGCGCAGCTGGTGGAAGAGGTGCTGCAGGCGCGCGCCGAGCGCGGCCTCGGCGTCCTGTGGGCCACGCACCTGGTGGACGAAGCCGAGCGCGCCCAGCGCGTGATCGTGCTGCACAAGGGCCAGGTGCGTTTCGACGGTACCGCCGCAGGCCTGTGCGATGCGCAAGGCGCAGACACGCTGCAGGCGGCTTTTCTGCAACTCACTGGAGGACGGAAAAATGAGGCGACTGCTCTGGCTTGAACGAGGGCGCGAACAGCCGGACGCAAAGGACGCAAAGAAATCGCAAAAGACGCAAAGGAACATCGTCGCGATTTCTCCTGGTCCTCTTTTGCGTCCTTTGCGGAACCTTTGCGTCCTTTGCGTCCGGCTGTTGGTTTTCGGCTTGCTACCCTTCGCCGGTGCCGCCGCCAAGGACACCGGCAGGATCGTCGTTTCCTCCGAGAAGGACAACGCGGTCGCCATCATCGATGCGGCCAAGTCCGAGGTGCTCTCCTCGCCCGCCGTGTGCAAGCGGCCGCGCCACATGCAGCTCACGCCCGATCGCACGCAGATCTACATCGCCTGCAGCGACGACCACCGGGTCGTGGCCTGGGACATCGCCAGCGGCAAGGTGGTCGCCCGGATGGACGTGGGCGAGGACCCGGAGGCCTTCGACCTCAGCCCCGACGGCAAGACGATCTACGTCTCCAACGAGGAGGATTCGGAGCTCACGGCCTTCGACGTCGGCACCCGCAAGAAGGCCTTCGCCGTCAAGGTGGGCGGCGAGCCCGAGGGCGTGAAGGTGAGCGCGGACGGCAAGCTGGTCTACGTCACCTCCGAAGTCGGCAACGTCGTGCATGTGATCGATCCGGCCACCCGCAAGGTGGTGAAGAACGTGCCGGTGGGCAAGCGGCCGCGCCGCTTCCTGCTCACGCCCGCGGGCGAGCTGTGGGTCAGCAACGAACTCGATGGCAGCGTGAGCGTGATCCGCACCAGCGACCACACCGTGCAGGGCACGATCAGCTTCCTGCCGCAAGGCATGCGGCGCGAGGACGTGACGCCGGTCGGCATGGCCCTGTCGCCGGACGGCAAGACGGCCTACGTGGCCCTGGGCCGGGCCAACCATGTGGCGGTGGTCGACGTGCCGACGCGCACCGTCAAGAGCTACGTGCTGGTGGGCAAGCGCGCCTACGGCCTGGCCGTGTCGCGCGACGGCAAGCGGCTGTACGTGGCCAACGGCCTGTCCGACGACATGACCATCGTCGACACCGCGGAAATGAAGGGCATCAAGACGCTGAAGGTCGGCCGGGTGCCCTACGGCGTGGTGATCGATGACTGAGGGCGCGCGCGCCTGCTCCGTCCCGCGTCGCGCGCTGCTGCTCGCCGGCGCGGCGGCCTGCCTGCCCCTGCGCGCCCAGCCGCAACAGGGCTTCCGCCTCGGCCTGCTGACGCAGGACGACGACGAGCGCTATGCGTCGCAGACGCTGCAGCACGGCTATCCCGACGCGCCCGGCGGCCGCTCCGAGCCGGCCGCGCAGCTCGGGTTGAACGACAGCCTGGTCACCCTGCAGATGGCCGGGCGCGGCAGCGCGGAGCTGGTGACGGAGGAGGCCGCCGACACGGCGGCGCTGCCGGCGGCGCTGCAGAAGCTGCTGCAGCAGGGCGTGCAGCACGTGGTGCTGGAGCTGCCGGCCGCCGGCGTGGCGGCCGTCGCCGCCGCGGCCAAGGGCAAGAACGTGATCCTGTTCAACGCCGCCGCGCCCGAGGACGTGCTGCGCGGCGCGCAGTGCGCGCGCGAGCTGTTCCACACGATTCCCAGCCACGCGATGCAGATGGATGCCATCGCGCAGTTGCTGGTGGCGCGCAAGTGGAACCGTCCGCTGGTGCTGGTGGGCCCGACGCCGGGCGACCGCCTGCTGCAGGCGGCCTGGCAGCGCAGCGCCAAGCGCTTCGGCGTGCGGCCGGTGGCCGAGCGCGCCTTCAAGCTGTCGAACGATCCGCGCGAGCGCGACCTCGGCAACGTGCGCCTGCTCACATCCGACCGCGAGTACGACGCTGTGGTGGTGCTCGATGCGCAGGGCGAGTTCGCCACCCAGGTGCCGTTTCGCACGGTGCTCCCGCGGCCGGTGCTGGGCAGCAACGGCCTGGTCGCGGAGGCGTGGAGCCCGTTCCACGAACGCTACGGCGCGCCGCAGCTCTCGCGCCGCTTCCTGCGCCGGGCCAACCGGCCGATGACCAGCTACGACTGGGCGGCCTGGATCGCGGCGCGCGCCGCGGCAGAAGTGGCCAGCGCCTACGTCAAGGCCGGCGTCGCGCAGCAGGCGCAGGCCCTGCGCCAGGGTGCGCTCGCCGTCGACGGCTACAAGGGCCAGCGCCTCACCTTCCGCGCCTGGGACGGACAACTGCGCCAGCCGCTGCTGCTGGCGCACGGCGGCGGCGTCGCCGAGATGGCGCCGCTGGAAGGCTTCCTGCACCAGCGCAACACGCTCGACACGCTGGGCTACGACGCACCGGAGACGGCATGCAAGGCGGGATGAGGGCGGTGCATGCGCTGCGCGCGCTGCGCGCCGTCGCCGGGCGCGAGTTGCACAGCTTCGCGCGCCAGCCCGGGCGGCTCACGTCGGCGCTGGTGCGCCCGCTGCTGTGGTTGCTGGTGTTCGCGGCCGGCTTCCAGAACGTGTTCGGGGTCGCCATCGTGCCGCCCTACGAGACCTACATCGAGTACCGCGTCTACCTGGTGCCGGGGCTGCTCGGGATGGTGGCGCTGTTCAACGGCATGCAGAGTTCACTCGCAATGGTCTACGACCGCGAGATGGGCGTGATGCGGCTGCTGCTCACGGCGCCCCTGCCGCGCTGGTGGATCCTGGCCTGCAAGCTGCTGGGAGGCGCGACGCTCACCATGGCGCAGATGCTCGCCTTCCTGCTCGCGGCCTGGATCTTCCGCATCGACCTGGAGTGGCGCTACGTGCCGCTGGCGCTGTTCGTGTTCCTCCTGGCGGCCCTGATGCTGGGCGCGCTGGGGCTGGTGCTCTCGGTCTACGTGCGCCAGCTGGAGAACTTCGCCGGCACGATGAACTTCGTGATCTTCCCGATGTTCTTCCTCAGCACCGCGCTCTATCCGTTGTGGAAGCTGCAGGAGTCGGGCGCCTGGATCGTGCACGGCATCGCGCAGTTCAATCCGTTCACGCATGCGGTGGAAGCGATGCGCTTCGCGCTCTATGGCAAGGCGCTGGGAAGCAGCCTGGCCGTCGTGGCGGGTTGCACCATCGCCTTCTTCGCGCTGGCGCTGTGGGGCTACGACCCGCAACGCGGCGCGGCGCGCAAGCCGCAGGCAGGCGGCCCGGCGCAGGCCGGTGCCGCTTGACCGGTCTCTTTCGGCACGCCGCCACGGTGTCCCAAATTGAGACGCAAGGCCTCGCACTGTCGCAATTCGAGAATGAAACGAGGCCCTAAGGTCTAACCCTGAAAGGCTGCATCGGAGCTGTCTCCAACACTTCGCTCCTCGCTTGTCGCGAGTGACACCCTGGAGACACCCCCGATGAATCGCACCTTCCTCTCCGCCGCCTTCGCGCTCGCGATCGGCGCCGCCTGCAGCGCGCAGGCGCAGAACTGGCCCGTGTACGGCGGCGACACCGGCAACACGCGCTTTTCCGACGCGGCGCAGATCACCACTTCGAACGTGAAGAACCTGCGGGTTGCGTGGGCGCTGCAGCTCGGCACCCTGCGCTCGCAGGAGTCCACCCCGATCCTGGTGGGCGACACGCTGTACGTCACCTCCTCCTTCGGTCCCAAGAACGTGTTCGCGCTCAACGCCAGGACGGGCGAGGTGCGCTGGCGCTATTCGCCCGACGTGCCCAAGGGCATCGACCAGTACGCCTGCTGCGACGTGAACAACCGCGGCCCGGCCTACCACGACGGCAAGCTGCTGGTGGGCCGTCTCGACGGCTACGTGGTGGCGCTCGATGCGAAGACGGGCAAGGAGCTGTGGGAGACCCAGGTGGTCGACTACAAGCAGGGCTCCGTCATCACCTCGCCGCCGACGGTGGCGAAGAACGTGGTGATCACCGGTTTCGGCGGCGGCGAATACGGCGCCCGCGGCGCCCTCATCGGCCTCGACGCGGCGACCGGCAAGGAGCTCTGGCGCACCCACACCGTACCGGCGCCGGGCGAGGAGGGCAGCGAGACCTGGAAGGGCGACTCGGGCAAGTACGGCGGTGCGGTCGCCTGGCACATCGGCTCCTACGATCCCAAGCTCAACCTCGTCTACTACGGCACCAGCAATCCCGCGCCGTGGTCCGCGGTGGTGCGCGGCAACGACAGCTCCGACATCGGCCCGTACAGCAACCTGTACTCGTCCTCCGTGCTGGCGCTCAATCCGGACACCGGCCGCATCCAGTGGCACTACCAGTTCACGCCGCACGACGCGTGGGACTACGACGGCGTCAACGAACTCGTGTTCGCCGACCTGCCCTTCGAGGGCCGCAACGTGCCGGTGCTGATGCAGGCCAACCGCAACGGCTTCTTCTACGTGCTCGATCGCGCCAACGGCAAGCTGCTGTCGGCGAAGCAGTACGTCGACGGCGTCAACTGGGCGAGCGGCATCGACCTGAAGACCGGTCGGCCGATCGAGGCCGCGAACAACGCCAAGCGCCCGGGCCTGAAGCGCAAGGCCTCCGACGTGTGCCCCAACCTGATCGGCGCCAAGAACTGGATGCCCATGTCCTACGACCGCAGGACGGGCCTGGTCTACATCCCCACCATCAACCTGTGCATGGACATGGAAGGCGTGCAGCAGGACTACAAGCGCGGCCAGATGTACCTGGGCGTGAACTTCGACCTCGCCAAGCAGGGCGCGGGCGGCTACATGGGCGGCGTGAAGGCGTGGGACCCGGTGAAGCAGCAGGCGGTGTGGTTCAACAAGGACGACCTGTTCTACAGCGGCGGCATGCTCTCCACCGCCGGCGGCCTCGCTTTCCACGGTGACATCAAGGGCTGGTTCCGGGCGCTCGACACCAAGACCGGCAAGGAGCTGTGGAAGTTCAACGCCGGCTCCGGCATCAGCGCCGCGCCGATGACGTACACGCTCGATGGCAAGCAGTACGTCGCGGTCGTCTCGGGCCGCACGCTCTCGATCCCCGCCTTCTTCGGGCCGCTGGGCGAGAAGATGGTGGAGGCGAGCCCCGAAGGCGGAACGCTGTTCGTGTTCACCCTGAACTGAAGCGCCCACCCCTTTCCCCCGGAGTCCCGTCATGAGCATTCGCCGTTTCGCGCGAAGGGCGCTGTGCGCCCTCGCCGCCGCCATCGCCCTCGTCGCGCAGGCCGGGCCGCTGCGCATCTGCACCGATCCCGACAACCTGCCTTTCAGCAAGGCCGAGGGCCCCGAGCAGGGCCTCTACGTGGAGCTCGCCCGGCTGGTGAGCCAGAAGCTGGGCGAGGCGCCGGAGTTCGTCTGGTGGCTCACCTACAACCAGCGCCGGGCGCTGCGCAACACCATCCTGCAGGACGGCTGCGACGCGTATTTCGCGCTGCCGGCGAATGCGGACTACCGCGTGCGCGGGCTGCTGAAGACGCGGCCCTTCCTGGAGGTGAGCTATGCGATCGTCGCGCCGCCCGGCCTGCGGGTGAGCGGCCTGGCGGACCTGCAGGGCCGGCGCGTCGGCGTGCTGCACGGCTCGCCGCCGCAGATCCTGCTGGCCGCCCGCGACGGCTACGCGACGACAACGTTCCGCGCACAGGAGGAGGCGCTGGCCGCGCTGGCGAGAGGGGAGCTCGATGCGGCCATCCTCTGGGGGCCCAGCGTGGGCTACGAGAACCTGCGCAAGCACGCGAGCCGCTGGCAGCTCACGCCCGTGAGCGGCGAGGGCCTCGGCGGCCCGCTCGCGGTGGCGGTGCGCAAGGGGCAGGACGAGCTCGCCGCCCGCATCGACCGGGCGCTGGCCGAACTGCAGCCGCAGACCGAGGAACTGGCGCGCAAGTACGGCTTCCCGCGCGGGCAGGGGGTGGTGCTGGCGGCGCGCGGCACAGCATTCGAAGCGCGTCCGACGCATCCTGCCGCGCCCGATGCGCGCGCGCAGAAGCTGGCCGCCGGCCTCTCGGTGCCGTCGCAATGGGTGGCGCGCAGCAATGCGCCGGCCGCCTCCGCGCCGGCCGAAGGCATCCTGCCCGGGCGCACGCTGTTCAACAACGTCTGCTCGCACTGCCACGGCACCGACGGCGCGAGCCCCGTCTCCGAGCGCGACCTGCGCCGGCTGCAGCGCCGCTACAGGGACAACTGGAAGGACACTGCCTTGACCACGATCAAGAACGGCCGCCAGGACCTGGGCATGCCCTCGTGGAAGGCGACCTACAGCGACGCCCAGATCGAGGAAGTGATCGGCTTCCTCGCCACCTTGCAGAAGTGAAGGGCGAGGGCGGGTTCTCCCCGACCCGTCCTCCCACGCGCCGCCGCAGAATCCCGCCAAATCCCCGGGGAGCGACAATGAAGAAGACCGTGCTGGCGGCCGCTGCAATGGCGGCCCTGCAAGCGAATGCCCAGGCGCCGGGCGACGCACCGCCCGCGCAGCCGCCGGAAACGACGTTGCGACCCGTCGTGGTCACCGCCACGCCCGGCGTCGCGCAGCAGGCCTTCGACACGGCCGCTTCCATCGACGCGGTCGAAGGCGCGACGCTGCGCAATGCGCAGCTGCAGGTGAACCTGTCCGAAAGCCTGGTGCGCGTGCCGGGCGTGGTGGCCCTCAATCGCCAGAACTACGCGCAGGACCTGCAGATTTCGGTGCGCGGCTTCGGCGCCCGCTCCACCTTCGGCGTGCGCGGGCTGCGCCTGTATTCCGACGGCATCCCGGCCACCGCGCCGGACGGCCAGGGCCAGGTCTCGCATTTCGACCTGGCCTCGGCCGACCGCATCGAGGTCCTGCGCGGGCCGTTCTCGGCGCTGTACGGCAATTCCTCCGGCGGTGTGATCAGCATCTTCACCGCCGACGGCGCGCCGGGCCTGCAGGCCGAAGGCGCGGCCGCCGTCGGCAGCGACGGCATCCGGCGCGTGAACGCACGCTTCGCCGGCGACAACGGCGCCTGGAACTGGAACCTGGGCGCCACCCATTTCGAGACCGACGGCTTCCGCGAGCACAGCGCGGCCCGGCGCGACGGCCTCAACGGCAAGCTGAAGTGGAAGGCCTCGGCCGACACGCGCGTGACCTTCGTGGCCAACGCGGTGGACATGCCGGACGTGCAGGATCCGCTGGGCCTCACGCGGGCGGAATTCGAGGCGAACCGCGAACAGGCCAGCCCCGCGGCCCTGCTGTTCAACACGCGCAAGTCGGTGGACCAACAGCAGGTCGGCGCCATCATCGAGCACCAGCTCGATGCCGCCAACGGCCTCAAGCTCACCACCTGGCGCGGCCAGCGCGGCACCGAGCAGTTCCAGGCGATTCCCGTGGGCACGCAGACACCGGTCACGCATCCCGGCGGCGTGATCGACCTCGATCGCGACTACATGGGCGTGGACGGCCAGTGGGTCCACCGCACGCGCCTGGCCGGCAGTCCGCTCACCTTCACCGCCGGCCTCTACGCCGACCAGTTGAAGGAGCACCGCCGCGGCTTCCTCAACTTCACCAGCCCGACGACGCTGGGCGTGAAGGGCGCGCTGCGCCGCGACGAGGACAACCGCGTGCGCAGCTTCGACCAGTATGCGCAGGCGAACTGGGAGACCGAGCGCTTCGGCCTCACCGCGGGCCTGCGCCATTCCAGCGTGCGCTTCCGCTCCGACGACCATTTCATCGCCGGCACCAACGGCGACGACAGCGGCTCGGCGGACTATTCGGCGACCACGCCGATGGCCGGCCTCGTCTACCACGTGAGCGATCGCCTGAACGTCTACGGCGCCGTGGGCCGTGGCTTCGAGACGCCGACCTTCAACGAAGTCTCCTACCGCCCGGGCGGACAGACCGGCCTCAACTTCGACCTGAGGCCGGCCTACAGCCGCCACTACGAGATCGGGGTGAAGGCCGAGCCGCTGCGCAACTGGCGCGCCAACGTGGCGCTGTTCCAGGCCAACACGCGCGATGAAATCGTGGTGCTGACCAATCAGGGCGGCCGCAGCACCTTCCAGAACGCGGGCCGCACGCGCCGCCGCGGGCTGGAGGCCGCGCTGGCCGGCAGCTGGGCCGAAAGCTGGTCCACCTACGCGGCCTTCACCTGGCTGGACGCCACCTACCGCAGCGCCTTCACCACCTGCCCGGGCGCGCCGTGCCCGACGGCCGCCAACCCCGCCGTGCCGGTGCCGGCCGGCAACCGCATCCCCGGCATCCCGCGCGCCAGCGCCTTTGCCGAGCTGGTCTACAAGCACCGGCCGTGGGGCCTGGAGGCGGGCGTGGAGCTGCGCCACATCGGCCGCATCGCCGTGGACGACCGCAACACCGACTTCGCCCCCTCGGCAACCCTGTGGAACCTGCGGCTTGCGCTGGCGCAAAATGTTCAGCGCTGGACCGTGCGTGAATTCGTGCGGGTGGACAACGTCGCCGACCGGAACCATGTAGGCTCGGTGATCGTCAACGAAGGCAACTCGCGCTTCTTCGAGCCGGCGCCGGGCCGCACCTGGCTGCTCGGGGTGAGCGCGCTCTACGCGTTCTGAGCAGGGCAGGAGACGGCATGGAAAACCTCGACGTGATGGTGCTGCGCACATTGCGCGACTGGCGCGCGGCCGGCAAGCGCGCGCTGCTGGCCACCGTGGTGCGCACCTGGGGCTCTTCGCCGCGGCCGGTGGGCTCGATCATGGCCCTGGCCGAGGACGGCGCCGTGGTCGGCTCGGTCTCCGGCGGCTGCATCGAGGACGACCTGATCTACCGCCACACGCAGGCCTACTCGGGCAAGGAGCCGGGCCACCAGATCCCCTCCGGGCCGCCGTCCTTCGTCAAGTACGGCGTCACGGCCGACGAGGCGCACCGCTTCGGCCTGCCCTGCGGCGGCACGCTGGAGCTGCTGCTGGAGTACGACCCGGAGCTCGCGCCCATCGAGGAGCTGGTGCGCGCGCTGGAGCAGGGCCGGCTGGTGCGGCGCACCGTGCGCCTCGCGGACGGCCGGGTCACGCTGGCCGAAGCGGACACGCCGGCCGAACTGAGCATCACCGAGGGCCAGCTCGTCAACACCTTCGGCCCCGAATACCGCATGCTGCTGATCGGCGCCGGCCAGCTGACGGAATACCTGGCCACCATGGCCTTGTTCAACGGCTTCGCGGTGACCGTGTGCGATCCGCGCGAGGAATACCGCGGCGCCTGGAGCGTGCCCGGCGCGCGGGTGGTGAGCGAGATGCCCGACGACGTGGTGCAGGCCTTCAAGCCGGACCGCCGCACCAGCGTGATCGCGCTCACGCACGACCCCAAGCTCGACGACCTGGCGCTGATGGAGGCGCTGCGCACCGAGGCCTTCTACGTCGGCGCGATCGGAAGCCGCCGCAACAACGAGGCCCGGCACCAGCGCATGATCGAGCACTTCGGCCTCACGGCGGCCGACCTGCAGCGCCTGCGCGGGCCCATCGGCGTCTTCATCGGCAGCAAGACCCCGGCCGAGATCGCCGTGAGCATCATGGCCGAAGTGCTGGCGGTGAAGAACGGCGTCACGCTGCCGCGCGACATGGAAGTGGGCCAGGCGAAGAACCTGCGTGCGGTGCAGGCCAACGACCCTGGCGGGATCGTGTGCGGGGTGGCTGGCGGGCGCTGACCTTCACGCCTGGGCCGGCACGGCCCAGAGCTTGTCGCCGAACCTCGCGTTGTCCTCGCCCGCATACAGGACGACACCGCAGAGAAAACGATCGCCGAGCCCCGCCTGCAGGTCACGCAGGCCACCGAAGTGCCGGTCGCCGAGGCTGCGCGTTGCCTTCACTTCGACGGCCGCGACGCGGCCGGCCGCATCCTCCAGCACGAAGTCCACTTCCACCCCACCGGCGCTGCGGTAGTGGTAGATGCGTGGCGGGCTCGGCAGCGCGGCCGCCTCGCGCCGCAGTTCACCGAGCACCCAGGTCTCGAGCAGGCCGCCGAAGTGGGGCGCGCCCTGCACCGTGGCCGCGTCGGCTGCACCGGTGAGCGCACAAGCCAGGCCGCTGTCCACGAGGTAGGCCTTGGGGGCCTTGATCAGCCTCTTGCCCAGGTTGGCGTGCCAGGCCGGCAAGGGCTGGAAGAGAAAGCTGCTTTCCAGCAGCGCCAGGTAGCGGTGGAGCGTCACCTGCGGCGTGCCCGAGGCGCGCGCGAGTTCCGCTACGTTCGTGAGGGCGCCGCTGCGCGCTGCAAGAAGTTGCAGCAGCCGCGGCAGGGCCGTGGCGTCGGCGATGTTGGCCCGGTCGCGGATGTCGCGTTGCGTCACCGCCGCGACGTAGGCATCGAACCAGGCGCGGCGGCGATCCGCATCGGGCCGCAGCTGCACCTCGGGAAAACCGCCGGCCGTCACCATTTCGGGGACGGTAGAGCCGGCGGGCGCGGTGAGCGCCTCCGGCCGGTTGGCGAACAGCCCATCGATGAAGGCCGGCCTGCGGTGCGCGATCTCGCCCCGCGCCAGTGGCTGCAGCGGAAGGATCTCCATCCGGCCGGCCAGCGACTCCGCGGCCTGCGGCAGCGTGAGCACGTCCGCGGAGCCGGTCAGGAGGAAGCGGCCAGGCCGCCGGTCGCGATCGACGCTGCGCTTGATCGCCGCGAAGAGCTCCGGCGCCTTTTGCACTTCGTCGATGACGAGCAGCGCATCCTGCCCGTAGGCGACGAAGCTGGCCGGGTCGCCACGTGCGGCGGCGAGCTGGGTCGGGTCGTCCAGCGTCAGGTAGCGGCCGGCGTGCTGCGCGGAAACCACCTCGGCCATCCGGCTCTTGCCGGTCTGCCGCGCGCCGTTGAGCAGCACCACAGGCGTGTCCGCCAGGGCCGGGCGCAGGCGCTGTTCCAACCATCTTGGATGATAATCTTCCATTGCACCGATGATAATCTTCCATCCGCTGGGCTGTCATCAGCCAAGCAAGGGCAGCGACCGGGCGCTTCAGGCGAAAAAGCGCCGCAGTGCGGCGCTTTCTGTATCCCCGCCTGCGCGGGGAGGACGGGTGGGTGGGCGCGGAGGCCGGAAGGGGCACCGCGAGTACCCCCTCCCAACCTCCCCCCAGAGGGGGGAGGCGCAAGACATCACATCTTCTGGTACGCGTCCACCAGCTGCTTGCCCTCCGGACCGGCCTTCTCCAGCCACTCCTTCAGCATCGTGTCGCCGACCTTCTTCATGTCGGCCTTCAGCTGCGGCGAGGGGGTGTGGATGGTCATGCCGTTGGCCTTGAGCTTCTCCAGCACCTCGGTGTTGGTCTTCTTGCTCATCTCCCAGCCGCGGCGCTCGGCGTCGGCAGCGGCCTTCAGCAGTGCGTCCTGCGTGGGCTTGTCCAGCGCGTTGAAGGCGGCGCGGTTGACGATCACCGCGTTCTTGGGCAGCCAGGCCTGGGTGTCGTACCAGTTCTTGATGTGCTCGTAGGTCTTGGTGTCCCAGCCCGTCGAACCGGAGGACATGTACGAATCGACCACGCCGGTGGCCATGGCCTGCGACAGCTCCGCGGCCTGCACGGTCACCGGCTGCGCGCCCACCAGTTCGGCGATGCGGGCGGTGGCCGGGCTGTAGGCGCGCCACTTGAGTCCCTTCATGTCGGCCGCACCGGAGATCTGCTTCTTGGTGTAGATGCCCTGCGGCGGCCAGGCGACTGCGTAGAGGACCATCATGCCCTGCTCGCCGAGCTTCTTGTCGATCAGCGGCTTCTGCGCGCGCCAGAGCTTGGCGGCGGCGTCGTAGCTGTCGGCGAGGAAGGGGATGCCGTCGGCGCCGAAGATCTGCCACTCGTTCTGGAAGTTCACCAGCAGGATCTCGCCGATCTGCGCCTGGCCGCCCTGCACGGCGCGCTTGATCTCGGGCGCCTTGAAGAGCGAGGCGTTCGGGTGCACCGTGATCTTGAGCTTGCCGCCCGTGGCCTTGTCCACGTCGTTGGCGAACTGCACCAGGTTCTCGCTGTGGAAGTTGCTGGCCGGATAGGCGGCCGGCAGGTCCCACTTGGTCTGCGCGGCGGCATGGCCGGCCAGCGCGAAGGCCGCGAGCGAAAGGGTGAACTTGAATTTCATGGACCGCTCCGCAAGGATGAGTTTTCGGTGCGGCGAAGCTTACCCCTCAATGGGCCCGCGCCCGATGCGGCCTTTCCCGAAGCGCGGGCGCCGTCCGACGCGCTGCGGTGCTGCGCCTTGCTAGAGTGCCCCTCATGCCCGAACAAGAGCTTGCCCTGCCCACGGCCTGGGGCCAGTTGGCCGGCACGCTGGCGCTGCCGGACAGCCCCGCGCCCTGGCCGGCCGCCTTGCTCATCGCCGGCTCGGGCCCGACCGACCGCGACGGCAACAATCCGCTGCTCGGCACGCGCATCGACAACCTCCGGCGGCTCGCGGACGCGCTCGCGCGGCGCGGCGTCGCCTCGCTGCGCTACGACAAGCGCGGCATCGGCGCCAGCGAGTATCCCGGGCTCAGCGAGGATGCGTTGCGCTTCGAGCATCTCGTCGACGACGCGGTGGCCCTCTCCGGGTTCCTGCTGCAGGACGGGCGTTTCGGCCGGCTGGCGCTGGTGGGGCATAGCGAAGGGGCCTTGATCGCCGCGCTG